>NZ_CAUPMI010000007.1:0-84988 GCF_963512375.1 uncultured Anaerococcus sp. | reverse complement strand
TATCAGATATGCCTAAGAGTCCTAATAGAGGATCATCAAAACTTGAAGATACTATTGTTAAGATTATAGATCTCCAAGAAGAAATAAATAGGGATATAGATAAGTTGGTGGACTTGAAGAAGGAAATAGCTAATTCAATTTTTGAATTAAAAGATAAAGAGGAACAAACAGTGCTTGAAAAAAGATATCTTTGTTTTAATACTTGGGAGCAGATTGCAGTAGATATGAATTACTCAATTCAGTACTGTTTTAATGTCCATAGAAATGCACTAGGAAAGATTTCTATTCCGATTAAATCTATGTAGTAAAGTTGATAGAATGAGAGTAAGTAGTTGTAGTATAGTTAGAATAGCAAAAGAATAATTAAAAGAGCCTTGGAGATTTAATCTTCAGGGCTTTCTTTATGGAGTGATAAAGTGCCAAGAAAACCTAAGAGACCATGTTCACACCCAGGTTGTCCTGAATTAGTTGAAGGACGATTCTGTAAGAAACATGAGAAAGAATACAACAAAAACTATGAAAAATATAAAAGAGATCCTAAAACTCATAAGCGTTATGGAAAAGCATGGAGACTTATAAGAAAAAGATATGTAGCAGAGCACCCGCTTTGTGAGATGTGTTTAAAAGAAAATAGAATGACAAAGGTAGAGGAAGTACATCACATACTTCCTCTTTCTCGTGGTGGAACTAATGATGAAGATAATCTTATGAGTCTTTGTAAATCTTGTCACTCAAAGATTCATGCAAAGAGTGGAGATAGGTTTGGAGGATAGTTTTCCGTGGGGAGGGGGATGTCAAATCTCTACGACTGATTTCCCTACCAACGGTGCCGCCCTCTCACGCACAAAAAAACGGGTTCAAAGGCCCTATTAAAGAAGATGATGAATTAGGAGGTGATACTATCGCTAAGGACGGAACATACAGAGGTGGTAGAAGAGTAAAAGCAGGAGGTAAACCACAGCCTGCTGCTGAAAAAATAGAAAAAGGTAAAAAAGTAGAAATACTAATGAATGATATTCCAACCTTCACTCCAGAAGAAATAGATGCAGTTGACTTACCAGATGGAGCAGTTCTTGATGGAACGGATATGCCTACACCAAGTGATTATCTATCTGCAAAACAAAAAAATGGTATACCACTTGGTGCTGATGAAATATATAAAGAGACTTGGGGATGGTTAAAACAGAGAAACTGTGAAAACTTAGTAAATCCAAGATTATTAGAATCCTACTCCCAGGCTTTTGCAAGATATATTCAATGTGAAGAGGCAATAAGTCAATTTGGACTTTTAGGAAAGCACCCTACTACTGGTGGAGTTATTGCATCTCCATTTGTACAGATGTCTAGCCAGTTTCAAAAGACGGCCAATCTTCTATGGTACGAGATTTATGACATAGTTAAAGAAAACTGCACGGAAGTATATGAAGACTATGGAGAAGATATGATGGAAAAATTACTAAGGCAGAGGAGGTAATTGTATTGTTTGAAAAAGTAAATCCAAAGCATCCAGATAAAATAGCAGATTGTATTGCTGGTGCAATTGTAGATTTAGCATATAAAGAAAAAGATAATCCTAAAATAGCAGTTGAAGTTTTGCTGGGGCATGGAAATTGTCATGTGATTATAGAAACGGACTGTAATCTAAATAAAAAAGATATTGAAGAAGCAATTCAAAGAATCGCTGGAAAGGTTGATTCAAATATTAAAATCGTAGAACAGGATATTCACCTATCAAATAATCAAAAAGAAAAGATAAGATGTGGTGACAATGGAATCTTTAAGGGAGTGCCTACATCAGATGAAGAAAATAAACTATCTTTAATTGCTCGTGAAATTTATTCTAATTATCCTTACGATGGGAAATACATTCTTGATGGGGATAAACTTATTATTTGTCAGTCAAATATATCTACAAAAATCTTAAAATCAATTTATCCAAGAGCAATTGTAAATCCATTAGGAGATTGGATTGGAGGATATAATGTTGATACTGGAGCAACTAATAGAAAGCTCGGCTCAGACATGGGACGAGCAGTAACAGGTGGAGGTCTTCATGGTAAAGACCTATCCAAGGCCGATGTATCAGTTAATATTTATGCCCACCTAAAGGCACAAGATGAAAATAAAGAGATTGAATTATCCTGTGCAATCGGAGATGAGACCGTTGATGGTAGACCATATTCTGAAATTGTAGAAATTGCTAGAAAATATATTAATTCTATTGGTGGTTTTGAAGAATTTGCTAAGTGGGGGCTAATATGATTACAACAAAAGAAATGAAATTAGTTGATATTGAAAAACTTGTACCCTATGTAAACAATGCAAGAACTCACTCAGCAGACCAGATTAACAAACTACGATCATCAATTAGAGAGTTTGGTTTTATCAATCCTGTAATTATTGATAAGGACTACGGAGTTATTGCAGGTCATGGAAGAATTATGGCAGCCAAGGAAGAAGGTATAAAAGAAGTGCCTTGTGTCTTTGCAGACCATCTAAACGAGGCACAGAAGAAAGCCTATATCCTAGCTGATAACAGAATGGCTCTTGATGCTGGATGGGATGAAGAACTACTAAGGGTAGAAATTGAATCCCTGGAAGATTATGGTTTTAATGTAGAACTTACTGGTTTTTCACCAGATGAATTATCTAATATTTTTGACTTAGGAAATGATACAGAAGATGACGATTTTGATGTAGACAAGGAATTAGAAAAACCTACTTTTTCAAAAGCTGGAGATATATGGACCTTAGGTAAGCACAAACTTGTTTGTGGAGATTCTACAGATGAGACAACCTACGAGAAATTAATGGTAGAATCAAAGGCAAATCTTATCATCACAGACCCGCCATACAATGTAAACTATGAAGGATCAGCTGGAAAAATTAAAAATGATAATATGGAGCAAGGTAAATTCTATGAATTTTTACTAAGCTCCTTTTTAAATATGGAGAAGTTCCTAGCAGATGATGGTTCGATATATGTTTTCCATGCTGATACAGAAGGACTTAATTTTAGAAAGGCATTTCAAGATGCTGGATTTTATTTATCTGGTACTTGTATTTGGAAGAAACAGTCCCTTGTACTTGGAAGAAGTCCATATCAATGGCAACATGAACCAATACTTTATGGCTGGAAGAAAAAAGGAAAACATAACTGGTACACAGGAAGGAAAGAGTCTACCATTTGGGAATTTGATAAACCAAGAAAAAATGGTGACCACCCTACTATGAAACCTATTCCACTTTTATCTTATCCAATTAAAAACTCATCAATGACAAACTCCATTGTACTTGATCCATTTGGTGGAAGTGGAAGTACACTAATAGCTTGTGAACAAACTGAAAGGATTTGTAGGATGATAGAACTTGATGAAAAATTTGTAGATGTAATAGTAAATAGATTTATTGAATTGGTTGGTAGCGATAAAGATGTAAGCCTTTTAAGAAACGGCAAAGAGTACAAATACTCTGAGGTAGTAAAGGATGAATAAAGAACTAAGATTGGGTTCACTATTTGACGGCAGTGGCGGCTTTCCTTTAGCTGCTATTTTTTGTGGGATTAAACCAATATGGGCATCTGAAGTTGAGCCTTTTCCAATAAGAGTTACACAGAAAAATCTGTCTCAAGTTAAACATTTAGGAGATATAAAAGATATCAACGGGTCTGAAATCGAACCTGTTGATATTATCTCCTTTGGCAGTCCTTGCCAAGATTTATCTATTGCTGGTAAAAGGGCGGGACTTGAAGGAGAAAAATCTAACCTTTTTTATGAAGCAATTAGAGTTATAAAAGAAATGAGGTGTAAAAGTAATGGTAAGTATCCAAGATACCTACTATGGGAAAATGTGCCAGGAGCCTTTTCATCAAACAAAGGAGAAGACTTTAGATGCGTCCTTGAAGAAATTACAAGAATTAAGGATTCCACAGTTAAACTTACTCGACCTAAGAAATGGGAAAAAGCGGGAGAAATCCTGGAAGACAATTTTTCCCTTGCTTGGAGAGTCCTTGATGCTAAATACTTCGGAGTACCCCAACGAAGGAGAAGAATCTTCCTTGTCGCAGATCTTGATGGAGGAAGTTCCAGAGAAATATTATTTGAGCAAAAAAGCATGTCAGGGGATACTTCAGAGGGCTGCGAGAAAGGGAAAAGAAATACCAGAGCCATTAAAGAAAGCTTTAATAAAACAATCTGTTTAAATGACCAAGGTGGTCAAAGGATGGACTTTTATTCTGATGAAAGTGGAACCTTGAGAGCAAGTGGAGGAATTGCACCATTCGTTTTTGAAAATCACAGTCAAGACTCAAGGTATAAAGGACCATTAAAAGAAACACAAACACTTGCATCAAACTTAGGACAAGGTGGGAATAACCAACCATTTGTAGTCTACGATATAAGACAAACTTCAGAAAACACTAAAAATGAAAGACATAATATTTACGAGTGTGATGTTTCAAGAACAATTGACACATCTGGGAATACTCCTACAAGAAATCAAGGTGGAGTTGCAATAGTTGAGGATATATACACCATGAGCAAGAATTCTCATTTTACAAAAGCAGACAAGAATATATCGTCTTCTTTAGTTGCTACTGATTATAAAGACCCTCCACTTGTTAACCAGAGACTTGTAAGAAGATTAACGCCAAGAGAATGTGGAAGACTACAAGGATTCCCAGATTACTGGTGTGATAACTTAGAAATAGAAAATCCAACAGATGAGGACTTGGAATTTTGGAGAGAAGTTTTTGATAAGGATGCTGAAATAAAAGGTCTTAAAAAGAAGAAAACAGATAAGCAGATATTAAAATGGCTTAAAAATCCTCATACTGATTCTGCAGAATATAAAATGTGGGGCAATGGTATTGCTCTTCCATGCGCCATATATATTTTTAAAAGCCTTGTAAATACAATAAATAATACTTGATATAAATCAGTATTTGAGCAATATATGTATGTAAGAGGTGATTAGATGATTTCAAGGGAAATTATAGAAAAATTAAAAGAAATTTATCCATCAGGAACAAGAGTTAAATTAATTAAGATGGAGGATGTGCAAGTACCACCAAAAGGAACTCTTGGTACAGTTTATGGTGTTGATGCTATTGGATCGATCCTAGTAAAATGGGATAATGGTTCAACATTAAATGTTATTTTTAGGGAAGATATTATAGAAAAAATATCGGATAAAGGTTGAAAAATAGCCGATATTTAGGTAAAAAATTACTTGACTTATCTTCGATAGTACGGGAATATGTACATAACAAAAAAAGATAAGGAGAATAAAAATGGCATACAAATATATGAAAACACAAGAAGATTTAAATGAGTTAATTGACTCTTCAGCAATTACAATGCTTGGACTTTATGAAGGAGAAAATGGAGACTTAGCTTTTCAAGATTATTTAAAAGACTACCTTGAAGATGACATAATTTACATCACAATGGGAAAAACAATCAATGCACTTTACGAAACTAACCTACCCGAGGACTTAAGGATAGTACGTCTAAAATACAATAAGTTAGGAAGACTTCCAATGATAAGGCTTGAGATTGGAGCAAAGTGGTTTGATGACTTCATAGATAATCTTTAAAAAGATTGAAAAATAGCCGATTTATAGGCATTAAAGACTTGACTAATACTCTCTTATACGGGAATATGTATATAACAAAATCAAAGGAGAGTAACCATGAAAAAAGATATCCTAGAAAGATTAGAAACAGAAGTCAAAGCCTGCAAAAGATACTCAGAAAACTCAATAAAAAAATCAAAAGAAGGAAATATGAGATCAGCATTTAACCTTTTAGATATAGCAGGAACAGCAAAGAAATGTGCAGACCAACTTCATGAAGAACTTTGGAAAGAGTCACAAGGAAATCTAAACGAAGAAGAATTTGAACTTTTTGCAGAATCAGAAATACTAGAAAGAGAACTAAAGAAAGCTTACAAAGAATTAAACATAGCAAGACAAAGATAAAATAAAATTCCAAATAGGGTTTAGGCTCTATTTGTTGTAGTAGAAGTCACAATCATGTGGCTATTTTTTATGCCTGTTTTTAGAGGAAGGAGGTCAAATGAAATATAAACCAAGTAGATTTATGCTTGAAACATCCCGATATGATAAAAACAAAGCAGACTATGCTGTTACCTTCATAGAATGTCTGAAGCATACAAAGGGTAGGTGGGCAGGCAAAGACTTCAAGCTTATTGACTGGCAAGAAGAAATAATAAGAGATTTATTTGGTATTGTAAAAGATACAGGATATCGACAATTTAATACAGCCTATATTGAAATACCAAAGAAGATGGGAAAGTCAGAACTTGCAGCTGCTGTAGCACTCCTCCTTACTTGTGGTGATGGAGAAGAAAGAGCAGAGGTTTATGGGTGTGCTGCTGATAGACAACAAGCAACCATAGTTTTTGATGTTGCAGCTGATATGGTAAGAATGAGTCCTGCCCTTTCTAAAAGAGTAAAAATTTTGGCATCTCAAAAGAGGATGATATATAAGCCGACTAATTCTTTTTACCAAGTTTTATCTGCAGAGGCTTATTCTAAACACGGATTTAATATTCATGGTGTCGTCTTTGACGAACTTCATACTCAGCCAAATAGAAAATTATTTGATGTAATGACAAAAGGGTCTGGAGATGCAAGAACCCAGCCTCTATATTTTCTTATAACAACTGCTGGGACAGATACCAAATCAATCTGCTATGAGACGCATCAAAAGGCAGTCGACATACTTGAAGGCAGGAAAACGGATCCAACTTTTTATCCTGTAATCTATGGAGCAGACAGGGAAGATGATTGGACAGATGAAAAAGTATGGCATAAGGCAAATCCGTCTCTTGGAATTACAGTTCCTATAGAAAAAGTAAGACAAGCCTGTGAATCGGCTAAACAAAATCCAACTGAAGAGAATGCTTTTAGACAACTAAGACTTAATCAATGGGTCAAACAAGCAATCAGGTGGATGCCTATGGAAAAATGGGACTTGTGTAACTTTGCTGTTAATGAAGAAGAATTAAAAGGTAGAGTTTGCTATGGTGGTCTTGACCTTTCATCTACAACAGATATTACAGCCTTTGTTTTAGTATTTCCTCCAATAGACGAAGATGATAAATATCAAATATTACCTTACTTTTGGTTGCCAGAAGATAACCTCGACCTAAGAGTAAAAAGAGACCATGTAAACTATGACCTATGGAAAAAACAAGGCTATATTATGACAACAGAAGGAAATGTAGTACATTATGGTTTTATAGAAAAATTTATAGAAGACTTAGGTGAAATATATAATATTCGAGAAATTGCCTTTGACAGATGGGGAGCTGTTCAGATGGTTCAAAACTTAGAAGGTATGGGTTTTACAGTAGTTCCCTTTGGTCAAGGATTTAAAGATATGTCTCCGCCAACAAAAGAATTAATGAAACTAACTCTCGAAAGAAAAATAGCCCATGGAGGTCATCCAGTTCTTAGATGGATGATGGACAATATTTTTATTCGCACAGATCCTGCTGGGAACATAAAGGCAGATAAGGAAAAATCCACAGAAAAGATAGATGGAGTTATTGCTACAATCATGGCTCTTGATAGGGCTATAAGGTGTGGGAATGATACAAGTGAATCAGTTTATGATGACAGGGGACTTATAGTAATTTAAGAGTAAAATGGGTATTAAATTATTAATAATAAATAACTAGGAGAAATCGATATGGCCGGTATGGGATGTTATATTTGCAGAAATATATTGAGAGATCATGATGGTAGCATTGTATTTGATGTTTACACAAAAGAGGAATTGCAAGATTTTAACAGAAAATATTTGAATCAAGAGAATCCAAAGCTTGAGGATATAGTTTTTCATGAGGATTATGAACTGTTTAATGATTACTTTTGGAAATGCGATAGATGTCAGTCTGTATATTTATGGGATGGGGAAGATCCATCTAATCCAAATAAATGCAGAGTGTACAGTATGATAGATATCTCTAAAAGAAGTATTACATTGGATCAAGTTAAACAACTAGAGGAAATTCTAATTATAAATCTTAATGACAACACCGATGACCTTTATGTATCTGATTTATTTTTAAGAAATCCTTTCAGACCATATAAGTACTATGTTTCAGACGATCATAATTACGTATACATTGTGAATACAGATATGGATACTATCGATAGAATTTATAAATATAGAGAAGATTAAATCAAACAAATATTACAATAAAGGTTAAACATCTACATCTGTAGGTGCTTTTCTTATGCTTACTTTTAGGAGGTGTTAATATAAATATTTTAAATTTAATATTCAAGTCGAGAGACAAACCTAAAGACGGGGAGAGGATATCTTCATCGTCTTTTTTATTTGGGAGAACAGCAGCAGGCAGGAATGTAAACGAGTTTACTGCTATGCAAATGACAGCAGTTTACTCATGTGTGAGAGTTCTTGCTGAAACCTTAGCAGGACTTCCTCTTCATTTATATAAAAGAGGAGATTTAAACTCAAAGGAAAAAGCAAAAGACCATGCCATATATTTTTTATTACACGATGAACCAAATACTGAAATGACTTCCTTTGTATTTAGAGAAACATTAATGACCCATCTATTACTTTGGGGTAATGCCTATGCTCAGATAATTCGTAATGGCAGAAATGAGGTCATAGGACTTTACCCATTAATGCCAAATAAAATGACTGTTATGCGAAGTGAGGATGGAGAAATCTTTTATAAATATAATCACAAATCAGAAGAAGTTTACCTTTTAAAAGAAGATGTTCTTCATATACCTGGACTTGGTTTTGATGGTCTTATTGGTTACTCGCCAATTACAATGGCCAAGAATGCAATTGGTATGGCTATGGCTTGTGAAGATTATGGTGCTAGCTTTTTCCAAAATGGAGCACAGCCAGGTGGGGTTTTAGAACATCCAGGCATAATTAAAGACCCAGAAAGAGTTAGAGCGTCATGGAATGCTGCCTTTCAAGGCCCTAAGAACGCCAATAAAGTGGCTGTACTTGAAGAAGGAATGAAATACCAACCCATAGCTATTGCGCCAAGTGAAGCCCAGTTTTTGGAAACAAGAAAGTTTCAGTTAAATGAGATAGCAAGGATATTTAGAATACCACCTCATATGATTGGCGACTTGGAGAAGTCATCATTTTCAAATATAGAACAACAATCACTTGAGTTTGTTAAATACACTCTTGACCCTTGGATTGTTCGTTGGGAGCAATCTTTGGAAAGAGCACTATTAACAAAGAAAGAAAAAGAATCCTACTTTATTAAATTCAATCTTGATGGACTTCTAAGAGGAGACTATGAATCAAGAATGAATGGATATGCTGTGGGAAGACAGAATGGGTGGATGAGTGCAAATGACATAAGAGAATTAGAGAACCTAGATAGGATATCACCTGAAGAAGGTGGTGACCTATATCTTGTAAATGGAAATATGCTACCACTTGAAAAGGCAGGTAGTTTTTATCAGCAGAAAGGAGAAGAAATAAATCCTAATGAAGAACAATAAGATATTTTGGAACTGGAAAAAGGATTCAAATGAACTCTATATAGATGGAGTTATAGCAGAAGAGTCTTGGTTTGATGATGAAATCACTCCAAGGCTCTTTTTTGAAGAATTAAAAAACAAAAGTGGAGATATAACTGTGTGGATTAACTCCCCTGGTGGAGATTGTATAGCTGCATCGAGAATTTACACCATGCTTTTAGAGCACAAGGGAAATGTGACCATTAAGATTGACGGACTTGCAGCATCAGCAGCATCGGTTATTGCCATGGCAGGAACTGAAGTATTGATGAGTCCAACATCATTAATGATGATTCACAACCCTTTAACTGTAGCTATTGGTGACTCAAAAGAAATGCAAAAAGCCATAGATATGTTAAAGGAAGTTAAAGAATCAATCATCAATGCCTATGAGATTAAGACAGGTTTATCCAGAGAAGAGATTTCTAATCTAATGGATGGGGAGACTTGGTTTGATAAGAATAAGGCCATCGAGATGGGTTTTTGTGATGGAACTCTCACTGACAAAAGAAAAGATGAAAAAACTACAAACATGGTCTTTTCAAGGCGAGCAGTTACAAATTCGCTCTTAACAAAGATAAATAAAGAAGTGAAAACTCACTCAATGAGTGAGGTCGAAGGCAGATTAAACAAAATTAAAAACACTTGGAGGTAAAGATATGGATTTAAAAGAACTAATGGAAAAGAGGACTAAAGCTTGGGATGAGGCAAAAGCATTTGCTGAATCTAAGAAAGATGAAAATGGACTAATGTCTGACGAAGACTTCAAGACATATGAAGAGATGGAAAGAACTATCGAGAATTATACTCGTGAAATTGAAAGAAAGAAGAGGGAAGAAGAAATGGATAAATCTTTAGAAAAACCTACAACTCAAGCACTAACAAATGAACCTGCTACTTTTAATGAAGAAGAAAAGCCGATGAGGGCAAGAAATGTCTATAAGAAATCTATGATGAAGGCATTAAGAACAAACTTTAGAGATATCTCCAATGAATTAAAAGTAGGAACAGATGAAAGTGGTGGATATTTAGTTCCAGAAGAGATGGAAGCAGATATTGTAAATGGCCTTGAAGATGAAAATATTGTAAGAAAACTAGCTACAAAAGTTCAAACTTCTGGACTTCATAAAATTAATATTGCAGCTACAAAGCCTGCTGCTCTATGGGTAGAAGAAGGTGGTCAACTTACCTTTGGAGATGGCACATTCGATCAAGTATCTCTTGATGCACACAAACTTCATGTTGGAATTAAAGTTACTGAAGAACTTCTATATGATGCAGCCTTTAATTTAGAAAAATACATCACTGAAGAATTTACTAGAGCGTTAGCAAATGCTGAAGAGGATGCTTTCCTAAATGGAGACGGAGTAAATAAGCCTACAGGAATATTTGACTCTAAAAAGGGTGGAGAACTTGGAGGAACAACAAAAGCTCAAACAATTACTGCAGATGAGTTAATTGATTTAGTTTACTCTTTAGACAGACCATATAGGAAGAGAGCAGCTTTCATTTTAAATGATGCAACAGTTGCTCAGATTAGAAAGCTTAAAGATGTTAATGGTGCATATATTTGGCAACCATCACTCAAGGATGGAGAACCAGATAGACTTTTAGGATATCCTGCCTATACATCTGCCTTTGCTCCAAAAGCTGATAAAGGAAAGCTTGCAGTAGCCTTTGGCGATTTTTCATATTACAAGATTGGAGACAGAGGAAATAGGTCTTTCCAAGATTTAAAGGAACTATTTGCTGGTAATGGCATGGTTGGTTTCTTAGGTAAAGAAAGAGTTGATGGAATCTTAGTTTTAAGAGAGGCAGTTAAACTTTTAAAAATCGGTGCTACTGCCTAAGGAGTAAATTATGATTACTCTTGAAGAGGCAAAGTCCTATTTAAGGGTTGATTTTGATGATGAGGATGAGATGATTGAATCTCTCATCCAATCATCAATCAAACACTCCATGGATGTAGCCAGGGTTGATAGTGAAGAAGAACTTTCTAAAAATCCAAATGGAAAGATAGCCGTCTTATATATGACAGCTTATCTTTATGAACATAGAGAAGAGGCAGATTATTCTGAACTGAACCTAACTCTAAGAGCTTTATTATTTGGTGATAGAAAACCAGGTTTTTAAGGAGGACTTATGGCTAAAAGTTTAAATACTTTAAATTTAATCCAAATAAAGGGTGGAATTAATATAAAGCAAGGAGATATATCTTCAGAACTAAGTTTTCAGCTATGTGACTCAAAAGGTGACCCTATAAGTTTTTTAAATGATAAAGATGCTAGTATTCATCTTTATAGTAAAGAAAAGAAACTAGAATGGAAATGTAAGACAAAGGTAGATGAGGATAAGATTTCTTTTAGGATTGATGAGCCACTTGCCATAGGATCATATAAAATAGAAATCAAAATAGACGGTCATATATTCCCATCAGACCAAGGAACTTATATAAGAATAACAAAGGGTTATGAGTCATATACTGATTCTGAAAGTGCAATAGTTGCCATTGAAAATGCTAAAAATATAGCTGATGAAGCTATAAAAAAAGCTATTGAAAAAAATCTAGAAGATATAAGAGGACCAAAGGGAGACAAGGGTGATGACGGCTCTCAAGGCAAAGAAGGCCCACCTGGTCCAAAAGGAGAAGATGGAAAAGACTGTGAAGTTATAGATAACCTTGAAAGTGAAAACGGAGAAAAAGCCCTGTCTGCTAGACAAGGTAAAATTCTAAATAAAAAATATGATGAGCTTTTTTACGATGTCGATAATGGTAAAGATTTAATTGCTAAGGCTATTGTCGACAAGAAAGGAAAAGCTAATAAAGATGATAGCTTTACAGACTTAGCAAATAAAATTGGTGAAATAAAAACTGGATGGGAGCCTGGGCATAAATTTGGTCCATACGAATTAAAAATAGAATATAACTACCAATATGATACAGATCCCTTTCCAATCTTGGAAAATATAGACGATGCTTTAGGTATCGAGGATGTAGGTGATGCATATTTTATTATAAAAGAAGGAAAATTATCCTTACTTATCCACCTTAACGAAGCTTTAAGTTCTAATAAGCGTAGATATTTAAACTTATGTAGTTATAGTAATGGAGATTGTTTTGGAATAGTTAGTGCAGATAATAATGGGTTTATTTCAATTTATGGGATATCCATGATATTAGAGGAACTGTGGGTTATCGATACAAAAATCCCATCAAATAAAAAAATAAATCTAGAAACTGTTAATGATACCTTAATTGTATCAGCAAATGATAAGTCTGAAGCAGAGTTTCATAATTTGAAGAATAAAAAATATCTAAGGGTTAATGAATATGATGATTTTTTTAGCTACTTTGATACAACCTATGTCCAAATTAATAACACCGTATCGGGATTGAGTGCAAATGGTAATATTTTTTCACTTAATTTAATTAACTATAAATTTGACAGAATAATACATGCTAATCTTAGTGGTTTAAGAATCCATACTTTAGATAATAAAATATATTATTTTGAATTAAAGAATGGTGTTCCTCAAAGTCCAAGGCTAAATGTTGACTTATCAAAATGGGCAAAAGGAAAATTTTTATCTTATAGTAGAAATTATTCTGGTGAAAGGTACACATATGAAGGAATATCTTTATTAGTTGAATCTAATAAGAATGTGAGCATAGCTTACGAATGGGAATATGATGAAAATACAGAAGTTAAAACTGATGATGATATCTTATTTATATCCTATGTAAATGGTGATATGAAAACAACAGATAAAATAAACTTATTTACAAAGGAAAAAAGGATTACTAAATCACCTAACTATAAAAAGTTATTGAAAACAAGGTATGAAAGTAACGAGGGTTACGACGATTATATGTTATTTTTTATCCTTAATGGAAATTTTTGTGGATGGAATAAAAGTCGTTATCTAGCTTATTATATCCTACCAGAACTCCCAGAAGATACTGGAGACTATTATGAAAATAGCTGATTTTAATAGAAAAATAACTTTTCTAAATAAAGATGTTGAAGTTGATGAGATAGGTAATCATAAATCAATATGGTCTGATTATCTAACAACTAATTCATATATATCTTTTCAAGGTAAAGGCGAAGAAGTTTTTCTAGGAATGGAAGTAGACAGGTCAGACATTTCTTTTACTGTAAGATTTCAAAATAGGTTAAAGAATATTAATACTTCAGAATACAGAATTCTATTTGATGATGAAAAGTACAATATCATCTCTATTGATTTTATGAACTATAAAAATAGATTTATAAAGTTTAGATGTAGGAAGGTGAGTAGATGAATGTAAAAATTGAAAACCTCGCTAGTGAAATAATGAAGGGCTTAGAAGAATATTCTGATATGGCAACAGATGAAGTCAAAAAGGAAGTCAAAAAAGCTGGTAGCAATATTAGAAAAGACATACAAGAAAATGCACCTGTAGGAGAAACAAAGAAATATTCTAAATCTTGGTCAGTAAAAACTATAAAAGAAACTTCAAACTCAATAGAACTTGTGGTCCATTCAAGAAATAGATACCAGCTGGCTCATCTACTTGAGAAAGGCCATGTTCTTAGGCAAGGTGGAAGAGTGTCTGCTAAGCCACACATTGGGCCAGCTGAAGAGAAAGGGGTCAGAGAATTGGAAGAAAATATTATGAGGAAATTACAAGATGGATAGGCTATTAAAGATAATTGAAGATATGGGACTTCCATTTGCATACTCTCACTTTGCTGAAGGAGAAAGTCCAAACCCACCATTTATTGTCTATCTATTTCCAAAGAATAAACACTTTGGTGCAGATGGAGTAGTTTTCTATAAAAACACACAGATAGACTTAGAACTTTACACTGATAAGAAAGATTTAAAATTAGAAGAAAAAATAGAAGAGATACTTGATAGAGAAAAAATCTATTATGAAAAATCTGAAGTTTGGATTGAATCAGAAAGACTCTATGAAGTTTTATATAAATTCACACTTAATTTAAAAATTACGGAGGTAAATAATAATGGCAAATAAGGTAAAATTTAATATTTGTAATGTTCACTACGCTCTCTTCGATAAAGCTGAAGAGGGCGTTATTAAATATAAGACACCAGTACCAATGCCTGGTGCTGTTTCAATTTCATTGGATCCTAATGGAGAGCCAGAAAGCTTTTATGCTGATGGAATTGAATACTACACTATTTCAAACAATATGGGATATGATGGAGATTTAGAAATTGCTCTTATTCCAGAATCTTTTAGGACTGATGTTTTGATGGAAAAATCAGATTCAAATAAAGTTCTTATTGAATCTTCAAATTCTGAAACTGCAAACTTTGCACTTCTTTTTGAGTTTGATGGTGATCAAAAGAAAATCCGTCATGTCATGTATAACTGTTCAGCAGCAAGACCTACCCTTGAAGGAGAAACTAATGAAGAATCAAGAGAAGTTCAACCAGAAACCTTATCTATCCAAGCAAGACCACTTCCAAATGGTAATGTAAAGGCTAGAACAAGTGATGAGACAACTAAGGAAACTTATGATGGTTGGTATAAATCAGTTTATTTACCAATAGAAAGTTCATCCTCTGTGGCAAGGACAACAGGAGGTAGTAGATAATGGCATTAACAAAAACTATAAAAATTGATGGAAAAGATGTTATATTTCGTGCATCTGCAGCTATTCCCAGAATCTATAGATTAAAGTTTGGTCGAGACATCTTTAAAGACTTGATGGAACTAGAAAAGTCCATGAAGAAAAACGATAAAGATAAATCTAATCTTGATATTGGTTCACTTGAGTTATTTGAAAATATAGCCTATGTAATGGCAAAGCATGGAGATAAATCTGTGCCAGATAGTCCAGAAGAATGGTTAGATAATTTCTCAACTTTTTCAATTTACCAAATTCTACCTCAGTTAATTGAGTTATGGGGACTTAACATAAAGTCGGAAGAAATTCCTAAAAAAAAGTAAGACCAACAGAAAGACCAATGACTACACCCTTATTCCTATTAAGGGCAGTGGAACTTGGTCTTTCTGTTTCTGATTTATCTCTACTAACAATTGGACTTGTAAATGATATATTCACAGAAAAGAATAATGACGACTATAAATACAAAGAAGTAGCTACACAAGAAGACTTTGATAAGTTTTAAGGAGGTGAGATATTGGCAAATAGAATAAAAGGGATAACTGTTGAGATTGGTGGAGATACTACCAAATTACAGACAGCTTTAAAACAAGTTAATACGGAGATTAAACATACCCAATCAGAACTTCGTGATGTTAACAAACTTCTTAAACTTGACCCTGGAAATACAGAACTTATCTCACAAAAGCATAAGCTATTAGGACAGACCTTAGAAGAAACAAAAAATAAATTATCCTCTTTAAAAGAGGCACAGAAACAAGCTGAACAGGCTCTTGCAGAGGGTAAAATTTCTCAGGAGCAATATGATGCCCTTAAAAGAGAGATTATTGAAACAGAACAAGCTCTAAAGTCTCTAGAAAAACAAGGAGCAACAACTAATCAGACCCTACAAAATATAGCAGCTACTGGAGAAAAGTGGCAAAATACTGGTCAGAATATTGAGAATGTAGGTAAAAATATTATGCCAGTATCTCTTGCAGTAGCTGGTCTTGGAGCAGCAGCTGTAAAGACGGCATCGGATTTTGATTCTGGTATGGCAAAGGTAAAAGCAGTATCTGGTGCAACTGGATCTGACTTTGATGCTTTAAGAGAGAAAGCACGTGAAATGGGAGCAAAGACAAAGTTCTCAGCAAGTGAAGCAGCTGATGCTATGAACTACATGGCAATGGCTGGTTGGAAAAGCAAGGACATGATTGGTGGTATTGAAGGAATTATGAACCTCGCTGCAGCCAGTGGTGAGGATTTAGCAACCACTTCTGATATTGTCACAGATGCCCTTACAGCCTTTGGTTTAAAAGCTGAAGACTCTTCTCACTTTGCTGATGTTCTTGCCGCTGCATCATCTAATGCAAACACCAATGTTTCACTAATGGGTGAGACCTTTAAATATGCTGCACCTATTGCTGGTGCTCTTGGATACTCAGTTGAAGATACTGCAGTAGCCATAGGTTTAATGGCAAACTCAGGAATAAAGGGTTCACAAGCAGGTACAGCTTTAAGGGCTGGACTAACTAGACTTGCATCACCAACTAAAGAAGTTATGAATGGAATGTCCATGTTAGGCCTATCTATTGAGGATGTACAGGGGCTTTCTCTTGATGAAACTCTAAGAATTTTTAGAGAGTCCTTTGCTAATTTAGATGGAACTCAAAAAGCACAGGCAGCATCAATGATATTTGGTAAGAATGCTATGTCTGGAATGTTGGCAATTATAAATGCCAGTGAGAAAGATTATAACAGTTTGAGTGATGCCATATACAACGCAGATGGAACAGCAGAAAAAATGGCAACTACTATGCAGGATAACTTAGGTGGTCAATTAAAGATCCTACAATCTGCCTTAGAAGAATTAGCTATATCATTTGGGGAACTTTTGATGCCTACTGTTAGAAAAGTAGTAGATATATTAACAAAACTGGTAAATGGACTTAATGCACTTCCTGGTCCAGTAAAAGGTGTCATTGCAGGAATAGGTCTTTTTATAGCTGCTCTTGGACCTGTACTTATGATTGTAGGAAAACTTATCTGGTCAATAGGAACTATTATGACTAAAGGCCCTCTAATAGTAGGAGGAATAACTAAGATAGTTGGAATCTTTACAGGTACACTTATACCAGCAATCACTGCAGTAGTATCAGCCATAGGTATTGTTCCTATTGCTATTGGTGCAGTAATAGCTGGTCTTGTTCTTTTATGGAAGAAGTGCGACTGGTTTAGAGAAGGGGTCATCTCCATATGGGAAACTATTAAGGAATCAACTGTTGCCATTTGGAATGGAATAAAAGAGTTCTTCGTAAACCTATGGCAAGGGATATCTGATTCATGGACAAGTACCTGGACTGAAATCACAAGTTTTCTATCAGAATTCTGGACTGGATTTATTGAAGGAGTTAAAACTACATGGAAAGGTATCAAGGACTTTTTTGCCAATCTATGGAATGGACTTGCTGAAGGATGGAATACTATCTGGACATCTATAACAACTTTTCTAACTGAATCTTGGAATACCTTTATTGAAGGAGCCAAGAGTTTATGGCAAAGTTTAGGAGATTTCTTTACAAGCCTCTGGACGGGAATTCAAACAACTTTTACCAATATATGGACAGCTATTTCAACTACAACTACAGAAGTATTTACAGCAGTTGGAGAGTTTATCAGGACTACTTGGGAAGGTATCAAGACTTTAATTTCAACACTTCTTGATGCAATCAAAGTAAAAGTTGAGACTATTTGGAATGGATTAAAAGAGTTTTTAACAACAGTCATTACTGCCATTGGAGAATTTATTTCTACATCCTGGACAAACATAAAAACTACAATTGAAACTATCTTGACTTCCATTAAGACAATCCTTGAATCAATCTGGAATGGGATAAAGACCTTTATCTCATCAACAATGAATAATATTAAGACCTTTGTTTCATCTGCTTGGAATTCTATAAAGTCGACTATTTCATCTGCAGTGAATACTGCGAAGTCAGCAGTATCGTCTGCCTTTAATTCGATGAGATCAAGCATTTCATCGACTATGTCGAATATTCAGTCCACTATTAGAAATGGATTTAATAATGCAGTTAATCACATTAAGAATTTGGCATCCCAAGCTTATACATGGGGAGCCGATATGATTAACGGAATTGCTAGAGGGATTAGAAGTGCAATTAGCAATGTGACATCTGCTGTATCGAATGTAGCATCAACTATTAGGTCCTACCTGCACTTCTCTGTTCCAGATGTTGGCCCACTTACTGACTATGAATCATGGATGCCAGACTTTATGGAAGGTCTATCTAAGGGAATTGAAAAGAGTAGGAGATTAGTTCAATCTTCTATGAAAAACGTAGCAAGTGATATGGTTTTAAGTCCAAATATATCATCTCTAGGTATTGGTGGACACGATAAAGAACCTACTGCAAATGGAATTGATATAGGAAGACAAATATCCGATGCACTTGCAAACATCAATTTAAAATCGGAAAATTCTGGAGATATAGTTATCCCAGTTTATCTTGGAGGCACACTCCTTGATGAAGTTATTGTTAATGCATCTATGCGCAAGAATTTAAGAAGTGGAGGTAGATAATGACCTAACCCAAAATCTGTGATTTTGTTGGTAGGTCAGATGCAGTCTCACCCCATGAACAAGGAGCAAAGCGACGCAGTGAATGGAGGTGTAGTCGTATAATGAAATATCAATCATATTTAATTATTGATGGAGTAGACCTACCTCTACCAAATTCTTATGATTTGGAGTTTAGAGATATAGAGGCAGATACTGGAGGAGAAACAGAGGCAGGCACTATTCAAAGGGATATTGTTAGAAATAAAGTAGCAAGTATTTCTGTAGGTTTTTCATGTAGTCCTAAGCTTGTGAAGATATTGAGTGGTCTTGCTAACAAGTCTAATCTTAAAGTTAAATACTTAGATACCGAAACGTTGGAACTAAAAGAGACACAGATGTATATAGATAAGTTTCAGGTCAAATTAATAAAAGATACTTCTTATAAAGGGCTGTGGGAAGTATCTTTTTCATTGGAGGAATACTAATGACCTAACCCAAAATCTATGATTTTGTTGGTAGGTCAGATGTCGCTTTGTTTCAAATCTTTGATTTGTCAAAAAGCGACTAATGTACAAAAATGGAGGTGATAAGTTGTTCTTAACAAGCAATGAATATAAAACAGTCATAAAAAAGAATTCTCGTAAATTTTACTGGACGGGAAATATCATCTTAAAAGATGAAACAATCATTTCATTTACCAATAAAGATATTCTTAAAGGGTCTGGATACATTCATCGTTCATGCTCTGGATCTTCTGAACTTGAAATAGGTACAGTTTATGCTGGAGAGTTTGGAATCAGTCTTTTTTCAGATATAGATAGGTATTCTCTAGAAGATTCAAAGCTAGAACTTTTTTATCATCAAGAATTAGAGAATAAAAAGATAGAAACCATACCAATGGGAATTTTTGATGTCACTGAAGCAAATAGGTCTAAGAAAATTTTAGAACTAAAAGGCTATGACTATATGCTTAGATTTGATAAGAATTTCCCAGTAACAGATACCTTTGGTACAGCTTTTGAATTACTTACATTATCATGTGAGAAGTGCAAGGTAGAACTAGGTATGACAGAAGATGAGGTGAAAGCTTTTGTTAATGGTGAAGAAGTCTTGGCAATTTATCAAGACCATGATATAGAAACTTACAGGGACTTTATTCACTATATAGCATCGACTCTTGGTGCGTTTGCTGGGGTTTCTCGTGATGGTAAGTTGGTTTTAAGAAAGTATGCAGAAAGCATATCAACTGAAATTAAAACAAGAGAAAGATTTTCTTCATCAATATCAGATTTTAAGACAAGATATACAGCCATCAACTCAACAAATGCAAAGACTAAAATAGCTGAATACTACTCTTTAGAAAATGATGATGGACTAACTATGAACCTTGGAATAAATCCATTGATGCAATTAGGACTTCCAGAAAAAAGAAAAAGGATGTGCGAGGCACTTCTTACTGAAATTTGCAAAATTCATCACACACCTTTTGATATGGTAACTATAGGAGACCCAAGTCTTGATGTTGGAGATAGGATAGCTATTTCTTATGAAGAAGAAAAGATTGAAGGACTTATCACTGACATAGAATATAAAATAAATAGCAAGCATAGAATTCTTGGCGTAGGTAAGAATCCATATTTATCTAAAGCTAAGAGTAAGAATGATAAGAATATAGTAGGACTGTTAAATCAAATTGAATCTGAAAAATTAGTAGTTCATGCCTACTCTAATTACTCTGCCTTTAATCTTTCCACAACGGATACACCAATAATTCGTATAGAATTTGCCTCCAATAAGGAAACGGAGGCAATTTTTAATGCGTCTATTTTGTTAAATATAATTTGTGATACTGAAGAAAAAACTAGAGAGATATCAAGGAAGGTTAAGAAAGAAGTAGAGGTTTTAAATGATGAAGGTAAATCCTATGATCCTCCAAAGTTTGAAGAAAAAGAAGAAGTAGAGGAATTAGACTTTATTGAAAATATAGAAATACCAACAAGGCTAGTTGTTACTTACGTTTTTAATGATACGAAAATAGAACATCACATTCCAAAAGAAACCTACCTAAGTGGTGACCACATTTTAAATCTTTTTTATCCGTTAACTAAACTTCAGGAAAAGACGATGAACAACTTCTCGGTATTAATTAGGCTTGAGTCTGGTCAAGCAATGATTGGAAAAGATAATGCTATCGCAGCTATATCTGGTCAGTCTCTTGGTTCTTCAGAAGCTTGGGATGGAAAAATTAAGATTGATGAATCATGGAAGATAATAGAACTCAGTCATTCATTCTTGCTTAGGAAACTTAAAGCTGAATACAAGGTAGAAAGACAAGTCCCAAGACCACTAGTATTTAATGAAAAGGTAGGAAGATTTAAATATCAAGGGTTGATGCTTGGAAAGTATAAAGAAGAAATCACTACAGAATTTAAAGATAAGGAGGAAGAAAATGCTTAAGGGTAAATCAGTCATTGAACTAACTGATGTGAGGACAAATAGGAAGGAGATATATGAAGATGAAAACTTAATAACTAATGCAGTCCCAGATTTATTAAGATTGAATCCTATGGGACTTATGTATCCGATAGATGATAGTAAGAAAGTTGAATTTTGGAAGGAAATATTTCCTATAGCTAATAAATGCTATGGAGGCGTTCTTCTTTTTGAAGATAAACTGGAAGAAAATCCAGAAAAGATATTTGCACCATCTGATAATCAGATAATTGGCTATGCATCAAATGACGTGAATCAGACAGATGCTCCTAGAAGAGGTTCTGCTAATTTAACAGAAACAATTCCACTTGAAAACGGATATAAATTTGTATGGGACTTTTCAACTTCTCAAGCTAATGGAAGAATATCATCAATAGCACTTACTCACTACAGAGGTGGTAAATACTTTTATGGAGATACACATGGAAAAGACCCATTTTTATTATTAAATAGCACATCCTTATATAAAAAGCGTGAGGTTTCAGATTGTTATAATGGCTGTATTGAGATAGACTTTAAGTCAAACACAATAGTATCAATATGGCCATTAAATGACAAATCAATTGAATTGGTAAAACTAAAAGAGCCATTAACAAGCATAGGCTTAAATGATCCTATTTATACTAAAGGCTACAAAGCTGAAGAAAGGATTACTATTGATGTATCAGAGTTTTTCAGCAAGATAGGCACCTGGTATGAATGTTGTTTTTATGATGGAGAGGATGGATATTGGTATGGATTTGGGACCAATAGAGACAATTTAATAAGAGTAAAAATAAATAAGAATGACTATTCTACTAGTACAGATACTTGGTCACTTAATGGAATAAGGCTTGGAAGTTTAGGGAGTTATAATGAAAAAGATAGAAGTTATTGCCATAGGTATAAATATAGTTGTGTTAAAAATGGATATCTGTATTCGATAAGTCCTTATAGAACAAATAAAGTTTATAAGGTTAATATAAATAATCCAGTAGATATAACAGTTATTTCTTTAGGTAAAGAGGTTAGCTCTTCGAAATATGGAGGAGAATACAATTATCTTTACAAGTGGGGAGACTATATATTAGGTTATGAATTTGTAATTGATAAGAAAGACCAAGTAATTGTAAATAATGTTGATTCATATAATGGTAGTGGAATAGGCAACTTAATGATGGAGACACAGACAATTGGACCATTTGCAATAGGTTTTGGAGGTTATGAGGAAAGATTCTATAAACTATTATTTCTTCACACTCCCTATCTTGGAACAATTAATAACTTATCTAGTCCAATATTAAAAACGGCAGATAAGACAATGAAAATAACATATACCTTAACAGAGGAGGAGTAAAATGAATAAATTCTTAGAAACAATGAAAGTATTATTTACAGCGATTGGAGGATGTTTAGGATTTTTCCTTGGAAGCGTGGATGCTTTTATTTATACGCTGCTAGCTTTTGTAATTGCTGATTATCTAACAGGAGTTTTAAGAGCAGGAGTCGAAAGAAAGCTATCTTCATCCATAGGATTTAAAGGGATAGCTAAAAAGATTATGATTTTTATAGTTGTAGGCATAGCAAATCTATGTGATGTAAATTTAATTAAAGGTGATGGAACAATGATAAGAACAGCCATCATCTTTTTTTATATTGCAAATGAGGGGCTTTCTATTTTGGAGAATTCTGTAGCTTTAGGATTACCAGTACCAGAAAAATTAAAAGATATACTAAAACAATTTAAGGAGGAAAAATAAATGAGTAATAGTTCATTAGTACAAGCAACAATTCTTTCACCTAACCATAGTGGAAGAAGAAATCAGAAGATAACAAAAATTGCTATACACCACGCAGCAGGAGTCATAAGTGGTAGGAACTTGGCAAGAATTTTTGTTCCCAAATCAAGGCAAGCCTCAGCTAACTATAATTTGGGATCTGACGGAATTATTGTTTTAGGAGTTGATGAAGCCAATAGAGCATGGACAACCTCATCTGGTTGGTGCGATAACCAAGCAGTAACAATTGAAGTAGGAAACTCTACTAGAGGTCCTCAGTGGTTAGTTTCTGATTATGTTTTAAATAGACTAATTGAATTAGTTACAGATATTTGTAGAAGAAATGGAATCTATCCTTGCACATATACTGGAGGAAAGGATGGTGTACTTCAAAAGCATGAGTGGTATTCTAATACAAATTGTCCAGGCCCATATCTTGGCAGAAAGTTTTCATATATTGCAAGAGAAGTCAATAAAAGACTCAGAGGAAATAATACTATTAGTAAATCAATAGGTGGACTATATAGAGTTAGAAAATCTTGGTCTGATGTAAAAAGCCAGAAAGGTGCATTTAAGAATTTAGAAAATGCCAAAAGATGTGCCGATAGATTTGGATTAAAAGTATTCGATGCTAATGGCAAGATAGTTTATCCAATTGGAAAGACAATCGATGAGTTAGCAAGAGAAGTTATAAGTGGAAAATGGGGAAATGGAGAAGAAAGAAAAAGAAGGTTAACTAATGCTGGATATGATTATTATGATGTTCAGAGAAGAGTGAATCAACTTTTATAATATGAAAAAATGAGCCGGTGCCATTTATGTAGTGCAGGCTCATTTTTGTACACACAATAAATAAAAAACCAGAAAATATAATTTTAAAATAATCTTTTTCGGAGATTGCATAATTTAGGAAAAACGTATATAATGATAACTAAGTTATCGACCTAGTAATTAGAAATTTAATTTATAGAGAGTGGGTGAACTAATGTCAGATATAAGTGGGTATGATGCTACTCATAGCAAAATTTTAGAAAGTGGTATAAAAAACTTTTTAAAAGATGGTTATGAGAAATCTAACTTAAGAAAGATTTGCAAAGAAGCTGGGGTAACTACAGGAGCTTTTTACCGTCATTTTGATGATAAGGAAAATTTGTTTACAAATTTGGTAGAACCTTTTGCAAGTCAGATTCTTGATATTTATAAAAATTATGAAGACAAAAGTCTTAAAACTTATGAATCTGATGAAGAGTTAAGTAAAAATAAGTTATTAGAAATACTGAAAATGAAAGAAGAAGCATCTGTAAAGTCCGTATCTTTCTTTTATGATAATAAAGATATTTTTGAACTTTTGATTTTTTCTTCATATGGCACAAAATACGAGAACTTTATTGATGAAATTATAGGATTTGAAGATGAAAATCATAAAAAAATTTTAAACCTAATTTATAAGAATGGATATAGGAGCGTTATTACTGATGAGGGACTACATCTTATAAACCATGCTTACATTTATGCACTATCAGAATTAGTAGTACATTCTAATAGTAAGGAAGAAGCAATTCATAATGCAAAGATTATAGCGAGATTTTTTAATGATGGTTGGAAAAAGATTAGGGGATTATAATCCTTAATTTTTTTAAAAATATGATAACTAAGTTATCTTTTTATGGAGGTGGAAATTATGAAAAAAGAAAATCAATTTAAAAAACTAATGATATTGGCGAACAATCATAGGTCAAGTTTAAATCTGTCAGTGCTACTAGCAAGTCTTGGAGTTATTTTTGGAATACTTCCCTTTATAAGTGGAGGGAAAATTGCTGAAGGACTTATATCAAATGATACTGATAAAAATTACTATATCTTGTGGTGTTTAATTGGACTACTTGGTTATGCTTTAAAAACTTTATTATATGCATGGTCTCTATCTATTTCCCACAAGGCTACTTTTTCTATACTTGCTGATATTAGGATAAAAATGATAGAGAAACTTCCTAAACTTTCTCTTGGAACAATAAGCGAAACTCCAAGTGGAGCTTTTAAGCAAAAAATAGTTGATCAGGTAGAAAGTATGGAGAGTCCACTTGCTCACATGTTCCCTGAAATGACAGCAAATTTACTAGGTCCTGTTTTTGTATTTTTATATCTTTTATTTGTAGACTGGAGAATGGGACTCTTATCCCTCGTATCATTTCCAATAGGTATGTTTTTTATGGGAAGTGTTTTTAAATCTTATGGAGATAATTTTGCTGGTGCGATGAAAATCGGAGGAGAAATGAATTCTTCTCTTGTAGAATACGTAAATGGATTAGAAGTGATAAGGTCATATAATCAGACTGATAAAACTTATAAAAAAATCACTGACAAAGTTTATGCTAATGCTAAATATTATTATGACTGGATGACAAAAACTCAATTTGGAATGTCAATGTCAAAAGCAATCACTCCAACTACTCTTCTAGCCATACTTCCATTGGGATATATCTTTTATAAGAATGGATCTTTATCCTTAACAGGATATCTACTTTCCATAATTTTATCCTTTTCCTTACAAGGATTACTAAATACTATGATGAGATTTACAACTATAGGAGCTCAAGTAGGCACTTTAGTAGAAAATGTGGAGTCTGTTCTTAATGCGACTGAGCAAATTCACAGTGAAGAAAAAATTGTTATTAAAAATCATGATATAGAGTTTGAAAATGTGAGTTTCGAGTATGAAGATGGTCAAGAAATCTTATCAGATATTTCCTTACAAATAAAAGAAGGAACTAAAAATGCTTTTGTAGGTTTGTCAGGTGGCGGAAAATCTACTATTGCAAAATTAATTGCAGGATTTTGGGATGTAAAGAAGGGTGAGATTAAGATGGGCGATATTCCTTATGAAAACATTCCTTTAGAAGAGCTTTATGATCAGGTTTCTTTTGTGTCCCAAGACAACTTTTTATTTGATGATACTATAAGGGAAAATATAAGAATGGGTGACCCTAAGGCGAGCGATAAAGAAGTTGAGGAGATATCAAAAAAAGCTGGCTGTCATGAATTTATATCTCATTTGGAAAATGCATATGAAACTAGGGTTGGAAAACAGGGAGAAAGTCTTTCTGGAGGCGAAAGGCAGCGAATCGTTATAGCTAGAGCAATGCTAAAAAACGCCCCTATAGTTATATTTGATGAAGCAACGGCCTATATGGATCCAGAAAATGAATATTTAATTCAAAATTCTTTAAATGAATTAATTAAAAATAAAACTGTAATCGTGATTGCACACAGATTATATACAATAAAAGATTCGGATAAGATTTTTGTAGTAAATAATGGAAAAATTGAAGACTCTGGTAAGCATGAAGATCTTCTAAATTCTTCAGAGACTTATAAGAAGCTTTGGAAAACAAGTATAGGAAAGGAGGATTAATATGTTAGAAACCTTAAGTAAAATTTGGAGGTTTTCAGCTAAGGAGAAGTCAAACTTAAATAAATCTTTAGTTATATCAGTAATTCATGCATTCTTTTATGTTTTGCAAATGGGAGCCGTTTATTTTATTTTGTTAAGTATTGTAAATAATGGAGAAAAATTAAGAACATCCTTAATGTCTTTTGCTATTATTCTTGCATCTATATTTGGACGAATGATAACAAATTATTACGCACAGTTAAGACAAACTCATGCAGGTTATTTTATGGTTGCAAATGCAAGAATTAAAATGACAGATAAGTTGAAAAAAATTCCAATGGGTTTACTAAATAATTCAAAAATGGAAAATATTTCAGGGATATTAACAACAGGGCTAAGCGAAACAGAAAACACTGTTCCTTCAATTCTCATAACTATGCTTACTGGATTTTTAACAGCCTTTGTTTTTACTATCATGGTTTTTATTTTTGATATTAGAATTGGGATTGTAGTTGCAATAGCAACATTAATATACCTTTATGTTAGTGATAGAATGCAAAAAGTTTCAGCTAAAGTTGCTCCCAAAAGAGCCAATGCCCAAATTAATTTATCTGATAGAGTTTTAGAACATATACAAGCCATGCCTGTTATTAAATCATTTAATTTAACGGGTAAGGGAGATAAAAACACAAGAGATGCTATTTTTGAGAGTAAAAAAACTAATTTAGAAGTAGAGAGAAGATTTACTCCTTTTACAATTTTTTCTTCTCTAATTTTAAATGTTGCATCATTTATATTGATGTATTTGGCTATTAGATTTTATTTTGATCAAACTATGAATTTAACAAACTCTTTGATGACATTGATTATGTCTTATATGATATTTTCTCAGATTCAGGAGGCAGGATCTTCAATGTCAGAGCTAAGAATAGTAGCAAGTTCTATTGATAAAGTTGATGATATTATGTCGCTTAGTGAGATGAAATCGAAGTCTGGTCTAAAGTTAACAAGTAAAAGAAATATTGAATTTAATAATGTTTCTTTTTCCTATGGAAATAAAAAAATAATCGATAAGGTATCTTTTAAAATTCCTGAAAAAACTACTGTGGCATTTATAGGACCATCAGGAGCTGGGAAAACAACCCTATCAAAGCTCATTGCTAGATTTTGGGATGTAGATAGTGGAGATATTACAATAGGTGGAGTAAATATAAAAGATATTAGTTTAGAAGAATTGATGGATAATATCTCCATAGTCTTTCAATCAGTATATCTATTTAATGATACTATTGAAAACAATATAAAATTTGGAAATCCTAATGCAAGTCATGAGGAAGTCATAAATGCTGCAAAAAAAGCTGCGTGTCATGATTTTATTATGGCTTTGCCAAAGGGATATGACACAGTAATAGGAGAAGGGGGTGCTAATCTTTCGGGAGGTGAGAAACAAAGAATATCAATAGCAAGAGCAATTATTAAAGATGCACCAATTATAATTTTAGATGAGGCAACTGCAAATGTTGATCCAGAAAATGAGGACAAATTACAAATTGCGATTAACTCATTAATGAAAGAGAAGACGGTGATTATGATAGCCCATAAATTAAATACCATAAAAAACGCTGATCAAATCATCGTCTTAGAAAAGGGTCAAATTGTTCAAAAAGGTGAACATGATGAATTAATTAAAGAAGAAGGTATATATTCTGATTTCATTAAAATCAGAGAAAAAGCTGAAAATTGGAAAATTAAATAAGGAGGAGAAGATGAATTTAAAAAATATTGTAAAAATTGCTGTTTTTTCAGTTATAGGATTTGTGTTAACAATGGGACTTGGTTATGCTACAGGAGCTTTAGGTGTAATGCCTAGTTTATATTTGTCTTGTGCCTTTGCTACGATTGTAGTAGCACCAGTATTTGTAATTTTGGCAAGGAGTGTAAAGGTGAGGGGGACCGCATTTTTATATTTCTTTTTGATAGGACTATTCTACACTCTTATGGGGATGTGGCCTATTATAATTATAAATACCATTGCTGGAATATTAGCTGAACTTGTAGTGGGAAGTAGTGAAAATTATGATAGAGGCAATAGTAAGGTTGGTCTTGCTTTTGGAGCGGGTATGTTTGTATATTCACTTCATCCTATGATAATTGTGTTTTTCTTTTCAAAATCTAAGGCGATGCTTGAAATGATGGGAGCGGACTACTTTGACTTTTTAAGAAACTTTTACACACCTGCAAATATTGGAATTTGTTTTGTTATTTCCATAATTGCATCAATCATTGGTGCAAAATTTGGATCATATATCTATAATAAGTTTTTTGCTGGTAGGAATAAAAAAAGTGTTCTTGGTTAAAAGTAAAAAAGAGAAAAAGGAAGTAATTAGCCCAATTACTATAATTGGGCTAATTATAATCTTTTCTATAATACTCACAATAGGAGATGAAGCTTTTTATATTACATGTCTACTATTAAGCTTATTATCATTATCCATTTATTCACTAAAGTTAAGTTTTAAATTTACTTTATTTTTGATTGTAATTTTTATTTTAATAAGGATTTTAGAAAATTATTTGGGTGGTGTCTTTATTGGCTCGATATATCTCATGCTTAGAATTATATTTCTTTACGCTCCTATATTTATTATGGCAAGAGTCATGAGTCTATATTCGGCATCTTTTATTGTAGCTTCTTTTACTAATATAGGAATGCCTACAAGCTTTGGACTTCCTATTGCTTTATTCTTTAGGTTTATACCTGAAATAAAAATAAGACTCCAAGAAATAAAAGATGGACAAAAGATAAGAGGATTTAAGACTAGTATATTTCACCCAATAAAGACTTTTGAGCTTTATTTTGTGCCTTTACTTTATAAATGTCTTGAAATAAGCGATGTATTAACCTGTTCAATTATTTTAAAGGGGATTGAAATAGATTGTAAAAAAACATCCATATATAATTTGCAATTTTCAAAATTTGATTATTTTATGTGGGTTAGCACAGTTATTATGCTAGGAGCAAGTTTATGGAAAATGTGATTAGTGTTAATATTAAATCTTTTTCTTATGGAGAAAATGAGAATTTAAAAAATATTAAATTTAATATCAAAGATGGAGAGTTTATTGTATTAACAGGCAATTCTGGTTGTGGGAAGAGCACACTAATAAGAATAATTACGGGTCTTTTTCCAAGCTTTTATGAAGGAAAATTAGATGGAGAGGTTGAAATTTTAGGAAGAGATATAAATGAATATAAAAAAGGAGAACTTTCAAAAATTTTATCCATTGTTTTTCAAAATCCCAAAGATCAGTTTTTTTGTACAAATGTTTATGATGAAATTGCCTTAGGGGCAGAAAACTTGGGAATTAAAAGAGATTTGATTATAGAACAGATAGAGTCTATAAGTAAATTGCTTAAAATAGAAAAACTGCTTGATAAATCTATTTTTTCACTATCAGGAGGAGAAAGACAGAGAGTAGCTATTGCTTCAGCTCTTATTCAAGATAGTAGAATTTTATTTTTTGATGAACCATCTTCTTCTCTAGATTATGATTCTATTGAAAGCTTTAAAGAGATTTTAAAAGAATTAAAATCTATGGGTAAAACCATAATAGTAGCCGAGCATAGACTTTATTATCTAAAAAACTTATTTGATAGAATTGTGTTTATGAAAGGTGCAACAATCAATGAAATTTTTACAAGAGAAAATTTTAATAATAATCTAGCCAAAGAATTAGGACTTAGGACTTTAGAAGAAAGAAATTTAAAAACTGAAAGAATTTTTTTTGAAAAAGATTCTGTAGAATTTTTTAATAATATAAATGTAAGTGTTGGTAAGAAAAGCATTTTAGAAAACATTTCTTTTGATTTAAAGAAGGGAGAAGTTTTAGGAATACTTGGGAAAAATGGATCGGGTAAGACATCTCTATCAAGAATAATAACTGGACTTGTTGGAAAAAATCAAGATACAAGTATAGGTGTACGAGAAAAAGAAAGACTAAAAAATTCTTACCTAGTCCAGCAGGATGTAGATTCACAAATATTTTTAGATACAGTTGAAAATGAACTCCTGTCTATGTCATCTGATAAAGAAGAAATTAAAAAACTTTTAAAGGAAATAAATCTCTGGGATAAAAGAACATCACATCCTCAAAAATTATCAGGAGGTCAGAAACAAAGGCTAGCTGTAATTACTGCTTTTCTATCAAATAGACGAGTAATCATATTAGATGAACCAACATCAGGACTTGATTATAAGAATATGGAAATTATGGCTAAGCTTATAAATGAGTATTCTAAAAAGATTTCAATAGTTATTATAACTCATGATTTGGAATTTCTTTTTAAGTGTTGTAATTCTGTTTTATTAATAAAGGATTACACTTATGACAAGGTGAGTCTTATTTATAATGAAGATGTAATTTTTAATTTTATATTTAGTAGTAATGCTTAAAGATGGTAGAAATACCATCTTTTTTTTATACTTTTTAACACTTTTCAAATAAGGGTGTGCAAATTCATAAAATAAGCTATCAAAAACCAATAATTAAATTGTATCAAAATAGTGAGAGTTTTAGAACCTCCTTGCGCTTTGACTAATATCATACCACCTTAACTTAATAGATACATTAAAATTAGTCATATAAAAAGACCTCATTTTCTCCGAGGTCTCCTTAAATTTCTCTTATAAGCTTTTTATCATCACCTATTTTAGAGTATTCACCTAATCATAGAGCTTCTTAACTTAGTAAAATTAATCCTTATTTACTACAAGCTCAAGCAACATAAATTTATATAGTAACTATTAAATCTATAAATCCCCTTATTTTACAAAACCCATAGATAGGAAAACTTAACAAATATAAATACAAAAATTATTGCTATTATCACTAAAGCTACTAGTGAATAAATTTTCTCCTTTTTGTTTAAATCAGACAATAAGATTTTTAAAAATAATGTCACTAAAAAAGCTCCTACAAAAACTGACCTATACTCTTTTAATTTAAATATATCAAATATAGATAAAAGAATAAGTGCTGTTAATGCTATAGATATTATATTGACTATCTTTAATTTATTTGTATTTTCTTGCATAATTTTGCTCCGTATAAATATTTACTTTTTAGAACTTAGTCACACCCACAATTGTTTTTGAAGTTCTATACGCCACATTCTTATTTGATCCTCTACGCCTTATATGTCTTACCTTTTTTATCTTAAATATAAGACCATGCTCAGTTGACTTATTGGCCAGATGATTATTATAATACCTTACAATTTCACTAATCACAACAGTTACACCACCAGCTCCTTCTAATCCTGGTACATAAGACATAACAAGACCAACTAGGCTAGCAACATCAATCTTATCACCTAGGGAATCACTTATCTGCTTATAGGTAAGCCTTTTTGTCTCATAGGTTGTTTCTACCCTATAAAATGATAAATCAGCTGGCAAATCTATTGTTTTTTTGGTGATTGTAGAATAGAGGGTATTATCATTAAAATTCGCAATTAATTGATTTTTTTCTCCAGTTTTACTATCAGTTATTGTTACGATTCTTTTATCACCTTCATCTTTAATTTCTATATTATTTAATATACTCTGGTTTGTAAGATTTGTTGAGCTTTGAGTTATCGAATTGATTTTTATATCATCTTTATTTATTCCAATATTACATTGGCTAGCAAAAGCTTGGCCAATTGGGCTAGCTAATATGCTAGCGCTTAATAAGCAGGCAAAATATCTGTTTTTTTATTTTTCATAAGTTTCTCCTTTACCATTCAAATAATTTGCATATAAACTTTACAAGCAAATTGAAATATTCAAAGTGACATCCATGTCACTTTTTTATAATTAATTCAACTATATAATATTACAAACGATATTAAAAGGAGTTGCTTTATGAAAAAAAATATATTACTTCTAATTGCAATATTATTAACACTAAACGTTAGTACTTCTTATGCTAATGATAAAAAAGAGTCTACTATAATAGAAATTAAGTCCTATAAAAATTTAAAATAAATCTTTTATCAAAACCCATTAAAACAATAATTAGATGTTTTAAATTACTTCAAATTTGTATTTTGAAAAAATTTATTAAATTTAGGATTTATTGATTTAGTTATATAAATTTATATAATTAATCTCCAAAAACAATTTTGGATTTCTTGTCAATAATTTTTGATAACATACAATTATCTAAATGTGATGAAAACATATTTGCAAAATTAAGTGAATTTATATATCTTTCATCTCCTATTTCATATAAACACAAAAATTTTAAGTAATATAAAAGAGCATATGAATTAATAATATGATTATCTATAGCATACTGTATCGATTTATCCGCCAATTCTAAGGCTTCCTTAGATGTCCCATTTACATACATTCTATTTATAAGAATATTATATGCCATTATGACTATAATAGGAGGCTCTCTTTTTAAAATTAGATTATTTAGAATATCTTCCCTTTCTATTTCTTTATAAGCTTTATTTCTATTACAAATATTAAGCAGCAATCTAGCTTCTAAAAAACTCAAATCCTTAGTCAGCAAATTGTTTTTGTTAAGCCTAGTAGATGTAAGATCTTCAAATTCTTCTTTAAGGCTGATTAGGATTGGAGTTTTTAGATTTTTTATAAAAAGCCTCATAAGGGCAAGTTCATAGTCTTTTCCCTTAAAATTCGGATCCTTTTCTAAAATTTCGAGTTTCTTTTCTAATAATAGAATTTCTTCTCTGGATTTAAAACCGCAGAGGATGTCAAAGCTTGATAGAAGGTCCCTATATAGGTAGTGGGACTGATAGATATCTTTTATGTATAAATCAACTAGGTCAACTTCTAGGCTTGCTGATAATTTCAAAAGGGTGTCGATGGTCGGCTCCTTTATTAGGCCATTTTCTAGCCTTAATATGGACCTGCGGTTTACTCTTGAAAGATGCGCCAAGTCATCTTGGCTAAGTTTTTTATTTTCTCTAATTTTTCTTAGATTATTTGCAAATTTATATATAGACATTGGTTTTCCTTACAAAAAGAAATCCTGCTTACTTTGAGCAAGATTTCTTTCTTATTTTGCTTATTAAAATTATCAAAACTCCTACTAGGACCAGGCTTGTTATGATTGAGCCTTCTAGGCCAAAGTCTGCTCCTGAGATTAGAGGGCTTCCCTTAAGGGTGGTTTTTAATATATTTGCTCCGCTTTGGCTAAAGCCTGAGACTCTTATGCCGTAGATATTGGCCATGGTCATGTTCCAAAAGGAGTGGGCTGCTGCTGACATATATATGGAGTCTTCCTTATAAAATATTAGGGAAAATATCAGGCCTACCATAAATAAATTTATGAAGGACATGAGGTTAAAGCCCAGATTTCCTAAGTGGAGGATAGAAAATATTAGGGAGTTTGCAAATAAGCCTTGGTAAATACTTGCCTTACCTGCAATTTGGTTCATTAGGATTGACCTCATTAGAAATTCTTCTTCAAAACCTTGGATCATCCAGGCTGGAATGAAGATTAAAAAAAGCTTTATATTAAGATCGGCCTTGTTTGTGATTATATCTGCAAAGCCTAATGACTTTAAGATTAGGACTATGAGACTTATAAGGGAAAACCCTAAGAGGATTCCCTTGATATAGGAGATGAATTTCCTATCATCTACAAGTCCTAGGGAGATTTTATCTCTTTTTAAGATTTTTCTTGCAAATATATAAGCAAAAAAAAGGGTGAGGGCGGTTAAATAAATTATTAGCAAGAAGGACATGTTATTTGTGTCCATGTAGGTGAAAAAGTCGTCGATGACCTTGATATTTTTGCCAAGACCTACTATAAGTCCCAAGAGGTATTGGGGAATTATTATAAGGATTGACAGGATTAGGGTGATTAGGACAGGATTTAGGTCGTAGGCTTCTTCTTTTGTTCTCTTAATTGATCTATTTGCTTTCATTGACTAAATCCAAGGCTCCGCCTATTATCCCATTTATAAATTCTCTTGATTCGTAGATATCATAGCCGAAGAGTTTTTTCTTTAGAAATATCTTAGCATCGGTATTTTTAAGATTGGCATCTGATGCCGATAGCTTTCTCATGTATTCTTCGTGCTGGTTTATTTCTTCTATGTTTTTGACCTTGTCAAATTCCTCTACATAGTTCACATTTGATATCCTTAGACTTATTTCCTTGCCCCCGTCTATGTCTAATTTATTTAAAACTTTTATATCAAGATTTTTAAAATTATTTTTTACAAAGTCCTTTTGCTTGACTTCATCTTCTGAGTAGGATTTTTTGAGCACTTCAAAAATCAGATCGATCCTATCCATGTTTTCTTTCATGAAAAGCTCATCGTCGTTTTTGATTGCTGATTCAATTCTTGCCACAGTCCTGTCCACATTGTGGCTTATGGACCTTGCTACAAAAAATATGCTGGTCATAAGGAGGATCAATATGAGTATGTAAGGTCCAAAGGTCCTTCTTCTTCTTTTCTTCTCCCTAGCCTTTCTACGTCTGGTCCTATCTACCCTTTCCCTAGATGGTGAAGGTCTTTCTCGATTGTCTCTTCTTTGTCTTGTTGTATTTCTTGCCATAATTCCTTCCTTTTATTTATTATACCATTTACGATGAATTTATGATATGATAATAGTATGAAGTATTTTAAAAATAATTTTGCAAGCACTTTATGTATTTTAGGCCTTTTAGGCTTGATTTTTAAGGCTTTTCTTGCAAAATACCTAGTTATTGATGAAAATTTAATAGAAAGGACTCTCACATCCCTAACAATCGCCTATCTGGCCTTTAAGATTTCCTTTATAGATACAAAAAAGGTATTTGTCATGTTTGTACCACTCATCTTTTATAGCCTAGTCATGGCCATAGTTATAAATGGTAAAAATTTTGGAAAAGTTCCTTACGATTTAGTTGAAATCATTACAAATATTTACAAGTTAATGCTTATGGTGGGTGGATTTTTTATCCTAGAGCTTATTATAAATCAAATCCTAGGAAGCCGCATAATTCCAATTCTTGCAGGACTTTCTCTTTTAATATTTTTTGCCATAATTTTTATAGGAAGGCTAGAAATTCTTGATCCTTTTAAGGATTATTTTCTTTATTTTAGCTTTTATCTGATGGCAATTAAGGTAAGGTCTGCATCAAGCATCAGGCCTGTACTCCTAGTCCTTGCCCTAGGCCTTGTGGCAGGAGAAGTCTACCTAAAAGAAAGGTTGGTCAAAGTCGACTACGGCTTTATGCTTACAATTTTCCCTCTGACCTATCTAGCCCTTAAAACCATTAGCAAGGAAGAGGCTATGGGCTTTAGCGATTATCTTATCTTTGGATTAATTTATATATATCCAGCCCTCTTTGTGATAATTAAGGCATGGATGCCTATAGAAGATATTGGAATTTTGATAATTTCAATCCTTGCCACCTATATTATTGCTGAAGCTATTTACAAGATAAAAAATAAATACCTTTCCTATTTGCTTTTAGGAATTGATTGAGAGGCAAGCTTTATAGGCTTGCTTTTTTATTTTATCTCCCAGGCCACTGTCACTTCGTCCCTTAGTCTCCTCCATGGTATATTATCAAGGGTATTTCTTCTCATATTATAAGGGTCGTTTATGAGGAAATGGTCCTTTTGGTAGGAATCTACAACCATGTAGTGGCCTGCATTTATAAAGGATCCTGCCCCTACCCTTACAACTATAGGATTATTTTTAAGGGCCTGGACGAAGGCGTCTTTTTGGACTGGTATGTCGTAGGATTTAAGGCCGTAGGCTTCGATTCCTTCTATGAAATATTGCCAATCAGTCCCATCCCAAGATGAGTAGTCACGGGCTACTGCCATGGTGTTGGTTGGGTAGATATCGTTGGTATTAAGCTTTCTATTTAGGACCATGGCCATGGCTGTTGGTCCACAACCAAAAGCTCCCATGGTACCTGTTGCATAGGCCCTGCCTGCCCAACGCCCATCTTTCTGGTAAAAATAAGGAGTCTTTCTCATGAGATTTTGGGAAAAGCCCGGCTTAAATTCGCCATTTGTTCCCCTAGTAAGGTTGGAATGGGCAACATCGTATTGGTAAATGGCCTCGCCCCTATCATTTATCTTGTAAAGCTTATGATTAAAGACCTTCTCTGTATTTCTAAGTAATCTTAGGCTTCTTTCGTGGAAGGCGTATTTTTTGCCGGAAATTTCTACCAGGCCCTCAGCAGGCTTGCCATCTTCAAAAAAGTACCTATCCCCAACCCAGCCTCTGGCATACTTGCCATCGGTCTTAGTAGCTTCGCCAAATTTATTAAAATAATAATTTTGCCCATTAAAGATCCTATTTTGCTTTCTAAAAATCGCCCCATTTTCATCAAAACCATAGGTGATATTGCCAATGGTCTTTAGGCCCTTGGCGTAGCCTGTTTGAGGGTCATAGTAGCCGAGCTTGCCATTGAAATAATCCCAACCTATATAATGGGCTTCGCCAGCCTTATCCACATGGATATTTTCGCTTGCAATTGTCATATTTTTGATCATTTGGCCGGTCTTTTTATCAAAATACCTGCGGACTTCGCCTGTATCTGTCAGGCCCTTGGCAAGGCTCCCGTCAGGATTTTTGTGGTAGATGTCTTCTCTTGTTGGCTCTTCTTCTTTTGGGGCTTCTTTACGAATTTTCTCATCGCTTATGCCCTGGTTTTCCTTTAATTCTTCAAGGATGACATCTAAGTCTGTATCATCATAATAGACAATATCTGCCGCAAAGGCTGTATTTATAGTCAACAAGCCTGATAAGGCCAGACTTATTAAAAATAATTTCTTTTTCATTTGATCTCCCAAGCTACTGTTACTTCTTTTCTAAGCCTTGACCAAGGGTGCTTGTCCAAGGTGTTTCTTTTTGAATAATTTGGGTCATTTATATAAAAATATCCATCCTTATAGGAGTCTATGACTAGGAAGTGGCCGCAGAAAATAAAGTGGCCTGGGCCTACCCTCACCACGATTGGATTTTTCTTAAGGGCTTGGATAAAGGCCTGTTCATGGACAGGAACCTCGTAGGTCTTTAGACCATAGGCCTCAGATCCTTGGGTGAAATATTGCCAATAAGTTCCGCCTGATGATGAATAATTATTAGCCACATCTAGCATATTGGTTGGGTAAATATTATCTGACTTAAATTTCCTTGCTAGGACCATGGACATGGCTGTTGGCCCGCAACCTAGGTCAGACATATTGCTTGTGGCATAGGCAGTCTTCTCCCATCTCTTGTCATTTTGGTTAAAGTATGGGGTCTTCCTGCCCAAATCTTGTGAAAATCCCGGTTCAAACTGGCCATGAGTTCCTGGATTTAGCTTTTTGTAGGTTATATCCTTTATAAAGCTTGCACGGCCATTCCTATCAAGCCAGTAGGATTTATGGTCAAAGGTCACCCTGGTATTTCTAAGCATCCTCTTATCAGAGTCATTGAAAAAATATTTGTAATTTCCGATTGTGACAAGGCCTGAGGCAGGAGAACCATCTTCAAAATAATACCTATCTCCAACCCAACCCCTGGCATACTTACCATTTGTCTTCTTGCCTTCGCCAAATTTATTAAAATAATAATTTTGCCCATCAAAAACCTTGTTTCTGCTGCGAATAAGGGCTCCATCTTCATCAAAGCCATAAAGCTTGCCATTTATTTCTTTTAGGCCCTTGACAAAGCCTGTTTCAGGTTGGTAGTAGCCGAGTTTTCCATTAAAATAATCCCAACCTATGTAGTGGGCTTCGCCATTTTTATCTACGTGGATATTTTCGCTAGCAATCTGAGTATTTTTGACCATCTGGCCAGTTTCCTTGTCAAAATATTTGCGGACCTCGCCTGTATCTGTCAGACCCTTGGCAAGGGTCCCGTCAGGATTCTTATAATAGACATCTTCCCTGGTGGCCACTTCTTCCTGTGGAGCTGGAGCCTTTTCTGTTTCCCCACTAGTGCCTGTCTGATATTCTTCAAGAAGGGCATCTAGATTTGAATCATCGTAATAAACAATATCTTCTGCTGCAAGGGCAGTATTTACGCTAAGAATGCTTGATAACAATAAACTTGCGACTAAAAATTTCTTTTTCATTTTATTCTTAAACATTACCTTCCTTAAAAATTTTCACTTGCAAAAATTAACTTAATAAATTCATCTTACATAAGTTTATTATATCAAATAAAGCCATCTTTAGGCAAAAAAATCCCGGCTCTTGCCGGGAAAAAAGTTATTTATTAAGGGGTTAGGTTTTTATTTATTGCTTGCTTCTTTAGCAGCTTCGATGTTTTTCATCAATTTTTCTTGTTGGTCCTTGCTTGTGATGGCTCCTACTACATCATCTCCTATGACATTGCCATTTTTATCTACTACTATTGTTGTTGGGTAGGCAAAGATATTGTCGATGAATTTTTTGATGTCGCCTTCTTGTTTTACTCCTAGGGCCTGGTAAGTTGGCTTGTTTTCTTCGATTATTCTCTTATAGGCTGCCTTTGTTGAGTCATCGTATTCGCTGTCTGTGCAGAGGGTTACGAAGTTTACTTTTTCATCCTTTTTGAATTCATCAGCTAGTTTATTTAGCTCTGGCATTTCTTGTATACAAGCAGAACAGCCTGTAAACCATAGGTTGATGACTGTTGCATCATATTTTCCTAGATCTTCGTTGGTAAATTTCTTACCTTCTTGATCTGTTGCTTCAAATTTGCCAAGATTTGATGGTCTTTGGCTTGGGTCTACATCTTCAATTTTTGTAGTTGTATCTTTTGTTATTTGGGCGCCTTCTGGCATTTTTCCTTCTGGAACTTCCATTTCTTGAGCTTGTTCAGCTCCCTTATCTTTAGCTTCTTCCTTTGGTGCGTTTGATCCACATCCTGCAAGTACTAGAACTAGGGCTAGGGCTCCTAGGCCTTTTTTGATATTATTTTTCATCTTTTTCCTCTTTCTTTTTAATATTTAAAAATTCGCTTGTGATTGCCTTTGTTGGACAAGCCTTTAGGCAATCGCCACATCTGATACATTCTAAGTGACTGGTTGACTGTCTTATATCCACATCCATCTTACAAACTCTAGCACACTTGCCACAATTTATGCACTTATCCTTGCTTAGTTCTAATTGATAAAATGAGAACTTATTAAATAAAGAATAAAAGGCTCCAAGTGGGCAAATCCACTTACAAAATGGTCTAAAATATATGATTGATAAGATTATTGTAATGATTAATATTACAAATTTCATCCTAAATAATGGGCCTAGGGCCATCCTTAAGTTGGCATTTCTGCTTGCTAGGGGAAGGGCTGCTTCCATTATGCCTTGGGGACAAATATATTTACAGAAATAAGGGGGAACCACTTCGTATTTTCCCTTCAAGGCAAAGCCTACAAAAATTAATAGGCTAGTTAGGATTATGTATTTGACTGATCTTAGGACCTTTAGTTTTTTGGTGGAAAATTTCTTTGTTGGTATCTTATAAAATAGGTCTTGGAAAAATCCGAAAGGACATAAGAACCCACATATAAGCCTACCGACCATGACACCAAAAAACATCATAAGGCCCATCACATAAAAGGAGACCCTGTACTTGGCTGAGCCAATTACAGCTTGTAGACTTCCTATAGGACAAGAACCTGCAGCACCTGGGCAGGAATAGCAGTTAAGGCCTGGCAGGCAAATTTTCTTGCCAGGACCCTGGTAAATCTTTCCCTTTAGGAAGTTGGGTAAGTGGAAGTTGTGAGCTAGGGTTGATAGGGCTTGAATTATTATTCTCTTTGTGTTTTTTACTCTATCCAATTCCTATACACTCCAAACATAAGTTAATTGCCTTCATAAAGACTGTGTCGGCCTCTTTTCTATAAAGCCCGTAGCCAATGAAGGCCAGGCTTAGGGCTAAGATGGCCAATGATTTTTTATATTTTTTCATTTCTCACCTTCCTTAATCATGATAACATAGACCTTGTTAAGTTATGATAAAGACTTAGGGATTTTTATAATAAATATTGACCCGCAAGGCTCGTTTTCCTTGATATCAATATCTGCCCTTAGCATATCAGCTATAGTTTTTGAAAGGGAAAGGCCAATGCCATAACCCTCGCTTCCCCTAGAATTATCGACTTGATAAAAAAGATCAAAAATCCTAGCCTTATCAGAATCGCTTATGCCAATGCCTGTATCCTTAACCAAAATCCTTATCTCATCGCCCGATTCTTCCCCGCTGACCTTAACAGAACCGCCTTCCTTATTATATTTGATGGCATTATCAATAATATTGTAAAGGAGCCTCTGCATGAGGGAGTCATCGCTTATTATATCTAGGTCTAAATTCTCATAGGCAAGGCTGACCTTTTTATCACTTGCCTTATCCTCTAAGTCAAGGATTATCTCATCGACCAAGCTCTCTAGGGAAAACTTGCTTAGCTTAAGCTGAGACTTCTTCCTCAAGGATAAAATCGCATCGACAAGGCCATTTAACTTGTCTACATTGTGTTCAAGGACCCTCACCATCTTCATAGAGTCTTCTGTGTGGATTTTTTGCTTGTAGACATCAAGCTGGCTTTTCATAACAGCAATTGGAGTCCTCAGTTCGTGGGCTACATTTGAAGAAAAATCCTTCTGCCTTTTGTAATCTGCGTAAATTTTCCTAAGCATCTTGTCAAAACTTTGAGAAAGCTCGACAATCTCTGTCGATTTAGAATCAACTAGGGCCAGATTTTCAAAGCTTTCTGGCTTATCTATATCCACATCGCTTATCTTTTCCTGGAGGTTTTTAAGGGGTGCCAAGATTTTCCTGATAATTAGGGCAAAAACAAAGGACCCAACTATAATCACACCGGTGATTATGAAGAAAAGATAGATTTTAAAATCGCTGGTGAATTGGAGTTTGGACGAATCCACAAATAGGACCACCGAATGGTCCCTAAAGGGAAGATTGGTCTGAAATTCCTCCATCACAGCATCTATGACCATGGACTGCTTGCGGTTTACAAGATACATAACCACAAGGAGCATAAGCGCAAAAATTATCACGACAGATGCGATGAGCTTAAAAATTATCGAATCATAAAACTTCTGTTTCATGGATACGATAGCCCCTGCCTATCACATTTTCAATCAGATTTTTCCCGCAAACCTTCTTGATTTTCTTCCTCAAAGATGACATATGAACCCTGACTGAATTTGAAAATTCATCCACATTAGAGTCCCAAACATGCTCTATAAGCTCCTCGGTTGGAACAAAGCGTTCAGAATTTAAGAATAAATATTCCAAAATACCTGTTTCCTTACTAGTTAGGCTAATTACTTGACCCTGATAGGAAGCCTCTCTCTTGGCCGTATCAAAAATTAAGCCTGCTATGGCAATTTCACTTTCTGTGTGGACTTGCTTGCGTCTAAGCTGGCTTCTCATCCTAGCATCAAGCTCCTTAAGGGCAAAGGGCTTGGTCATATAATCACTTGCCCCAAGGTCAAGTCCTGCCACCCTATCTTCTATATCAGAACGGGCTGTAAGCATGATTATAGCAACTTCCTTATCAAAAGACCTAATAGATTTTAAAACCTCAAAACCATCCTTAACAGGCAAATTCACATCAAGGATGATGATATCATAATTTTCCACATAAGCCATATCAATGGCAGTATCTCCATCACTTGCCTTATCAGTAGCATAGCCCAAAAGATTGAGGCCTTCGGCAATAGAATCAAGCAAGTCGAGTTCATCTTCAACAATAAGAACCTTCATAAATCCTCCTAACTTTCTACAATAATTATATCAAATCCTTGTTAAATTTAGATAAAGTTTTGCAAATAAAAATGGGATGCCACAAGTAAAATCTAGCCCAAAGACTATTTACCTGCCAACAACCCAATTTGAATAAATTTTAATCAACCCACACCGAAATCTGTGATTTCAAATAAAATATCAACCTTTGGATCATCTTCTAGATACCTGTATTTTTCGACAAACCAGCTAACCAGGTCTTCATCCCTCTTTATGGGTGTGGAATTATTCATGAAAATATTGACAGTAGCATGGGAAAATTCCTTAATTATTTCCATATCCCTATCAATCATCTCCTTAGTCTGGCCCTTAATTCCAACCATCACACAAGGAGAATCAAAATATTTCTTAACCTGTCTATAATCTGTAAAGGTAGCACCCTTTCTTAGGACCTTTTCCCTAAAGTCATTGTCAAAAGTCTCAACGCCAGTCTTAAAGGTAATAGGAATTTTAAAATAATCTCTAATCTCATCTAGCCTATGCCTATAAATCCAATGAGCCTCAAAAAACAAGTGCTTGATATTTTTCTCATCTACAATCCTCTTAATCTCCGCAAGAGTAGCATCAGTCAGGTCAAAAACCGAAGCTGAATCGATTACTTCAAGGACCCCATACTCTCCGGTCACATTTTTTAAAACCTCAAAATTAACCTCATCAATCGCTTTTTCATCGACTTCATTATCATCTATATAATCACAAAAGGCACACCTGCCCCACTTGCAAGGCCTAGCCTTTAAAAGAACAATCTCCCTTTTAGTCTTATCAGTAATCTTTGAATACCTATTGATAAAACCACCTCCCTAAGTAATTTTTTCAATCTTTACCTATGATTCTACTTCAAAAATAAATATATACATTTCATGCTTAAATGTAAATAACATTTTCAAAAAGTTAAACTCGACTTCAATATAAAGTATTTTTTTAAAGAAAAAGATTGAAATTATTAATTTTAGAGTATAATGTAAATTAGAAAGAGATTAATATTAAGGAGAAAAAATGAAAAATAAAAAATTAATAATGATCCTAGCAGCAGGCCTAGCCCTTAGTGCTTGTGGAAATCAAGCTGCAAAGCCAGCTAATGATGGAGCAAAAGAAGTAAAACAAGAAGAAAGCCAAGTGGCAGAAAATAATGATGCAGTAAAGGAAGTATCAAACGATGCAAACACAGCTGCAAAAGAACCAATCCCAACCACAGAAAAAACACTAGAAGAAGCAATCGACGCTTTTTATGCCCACTATAAAGATGAGGCAATAGAGCTAACAAGTGCAGAGCTTGACGAAGAAAATGGCAAATATTGCTATGGCGTAAAGGGTTTTAAAGATGGCCAAGAGTACGAGGCTGTTTTAGATGCTAATACTCTAGAAGTCATCAGCGAAAAAACAGAAGCAGAAGATGACACAAAGGTAATGGCTATAGATAGAAAAGCTATAATCACAGGCAAAGAAGCCATGGAAAAGGCCCTAGAAGGCCAAGCTGAAAATGTTTATATCGAAGGATATGAACTAGAAGTAGAAAATGGCAAGGCAGTCTATGACATAGACCTAGAAAACGCAGAAGATGTAAGAATCGACGCAGCTACTGGCGAAATAATTAAATAATTTTAAAATAGGCCTTCGGGTCTATTTTTTTATTATCATACTTACAAATCTTAAAACTTTTGTAAGAAATATTGAACTTTTCTAATCTCTGGTATAATATATTTAAGAAAACAGGAATTCCTTTTTTGAGCTGATATTATATAAGAGGAGTAAGATATGAAAATCAAAAATTTAAGCCTAATTCTTTTAGCAAGCCTTATTTTAGGAGCCTGTGGTAATAAAGAAGTAAAACCTGCAGAAAAACCTAAACAAGAAACAAGCCAGGTCGAAGATACAAATACTGGTGTAAAAGAAGTTTCTGACGATGACAAAAAAACTGATGACACAGATAAAGAAAAAGCTCCTGAAGTGGCCATGAATATGGAAGACGCAGTCAAAATTTTCCACGAACACAATTTCGGAGATGCATCAGCTGATTCTTTTAATTTCGATAAAATTAAGGTAGAAATCTTAGATAAGGATATAATCTATAGCATTGAAGGCTTTAAAGACGGCAAGGAATACAAGCTTAAGATAAACAACAATGGCAAAATTTTAGAAGAAAAAATCGAAGATGATGACGATAATAAAAAACTTGCCATAGATTTTACTAAGATAATTTCTGGTGAGGACGCCTGGGAAAAATCCCTAGAAGGCCAAGCTGAAGATGTTAAAGTCAAAGAATATGAACTAAAAATTGAAGACGGCAAGGTAGTCTACGACATAGAGCTAGATAATGGCAAGGACGTAAAAATTGACGCCACAACAGGCGACATAATAAAAAGAGACTAAATTCTAAAATTAATAGGCCCAAATGGGTCTATTTTTTCGCTAAAATCAAAGCAAACCAATAAAAATTGATAAGGCAAAGCTATTTAGTATAATCTCAATAACAAAGAGATTCTTATGGAGATATAGATGAATAAAAAAGTGTTAATAGGTTTATTAGCCTTTGTTTTCTTGCTAACGGGATGTTATAATACAAATAAGGAAAATAGTGAAACAGGTATAAGGCAAGTTGAAAATAAAAATACGAAAATTTCCAAAATAAAAAAGAAACCTGTCCCAGATTTTGCAAAAAGCTTAGATGACGCCCTAAAAATATTCCACAACCACAACTTTGGTGAGGCAGACATGGATTCAATAAATATAGATAAAATAAAAATGGAATTTACCAATGAGCTTTTCATCCTAAATATTGAGGGATTTAAAAACGGAAAGATATATAAGCTAAAAATCGATGACAATGCCCAAATCCTAGAAGAAAAAATCGAAAAAGACACTAACAATAAAAAACTCGCCCTAGACTTCAAAAATATTATTTCTGGCGTTGATGCAATGGAAAAGGCCCTAGAGAAGCAAAGTAAAGGCGCTTGGGTAAAGGGATACGAGTTAAAAATCGAAGATAAAAAGGCAGTTTACTACATAAATATAGCAGAAGGCAGAGATATAAAAATCAACGGGTCAACGGGAGAGATAATAAAATAGACTAAAAAATCCTGCTACAATTTAATTGATTTATCAAGTCTAAAAAGCTTTTGATATAGAATAGACATTAAACTCTATAATTTGTAAAACATAGGCCTTTTGGTATAATACTAATGTTCAAAGCTTTTATAAGGGGGAAAATATGAATAAAAAAATACTAGCTCTACTTCTAGCAACAAGTTTTGTTTTTGCTGGATGCAATGGTGAAAAAGCTGATACCAAAGAAGAAACTAAAGTTGAAGAAAAAGCAGAAGCTCCTGCTGACGATAATAAAGAACAAGCTACTGATCAAGCAGATGACAATAAAGAAAAAACTACAGCTGAAATGGTCATGCCAGATAACAAGGTAACCCTAAAGGCTGCAAGCTACAAATTTGAAAACCACGTGGGTGGTGCTCCTTACAATCTTACAGAGGTAAGCTATGAAGTTGAAGATGGCGAAGCTTACTATACCTTTGAAGGCGAAAAAAATGGAGATGAATATAAGCTAAAGGTAAATGCCAACTCAGCAGAAACAACAGAAGCTGAAATGGAAAAGGAAGCCGATAAGGAAAACCCAGTAGACCTAGGCAAGGCCATCCCACCAGAAGAAGCCATGCACATAGCCCTAGAATCAAACGGCGGCGGAGAAATAGAAGAATGGAAACTCTATAACGACGGCGAAGGCGAAAAATACAAATTTGAATTAAAAGATGGCAAGGAAATTACTGTTAATGCTATCAATAAGAAGATAATGTAAATCCTTGATTTATTCTAAAAATTCTACCAATACAAAACCAGAGCTTATAATACTTTAGCTCTGGTTTTTGCTTATTTTTATTTCTAGAGATCTTAATTGATTATAAACTATTTATCAGATTGATTTTTATCAAACTCTTTTAGATATAGAAATCGTCTTATAGTCATAAGCTCTAATTATTGAATCTGTTTCTATTTCGTTTTCTGCCGCATCTAGATATTTTATTTCCCAATCACCTAGTCCTTCGAACCTAAGATTCTTATCTTTATTTGTTGGGTTAGAATATCTTATTACAAAACCACCATCATTTGTAAAGGCAGGATATATTGAAGTCACTAATACATTATCTTTATTTTCAAATAGTGAATACTCTCTTGGCAGTTCTAAATACTCAAAATCATACCATATTTTATTATCTAATCTATTTATAAATTTATTTAGTTCTTGTTTTTGGTAGCTTATATCTTGTGACAGCCTTAACGCACTTTCTTTTGATATTAACTCCTCATCTATTGGTCCATCATTTACTAAAATGCCAAACTTATACTCAATTAATCCTATTTCTTCTGCTAATGGGGTTGGCATCATGATGTGACCAGCATTTGTTGTATCCCCTGAAGCCCTTCCTGGTCTCCACAATAAATTTGGTTTTCCAAGTTGATTAGTGGTTGATAATAATGTTATGTCAATTCTATTCTCGTTTTTTTCGTATTCTTTCAAACCATTAGTAAATATAGTTAGTGTTTGCTCTTCGTTAGTACAAGATACAGATTTATCCATATTGTATATATTCACTGGTTTTTCTTCATAAACATTTTTCCAGTCTTCATCAATGATTTTATTATCATATTCATAGAATCCATTTTGAATTTGAGAATAAGAATTGCCAGCATCGCTATTTGTATTAACAGATAATCTTAGTCTATGAGAATATATAATATTGTCGAAAACTAAGTTAAACTCGGCATTTTCGCCTTCTATCAAGGTGATTTTTAGCTCATAAGAAACTTCTTCCATTTCGTTATTACTTAATCTATTTTCTAGATTTTTCGGAAGTTTCTCACTTCCTCTAACCACCATGATCTTATAATCATCATATTCATAAACTTCAAAGTTTTCCCAAGATAATATTATCTCTTTATCTTCTGATATAGGCGAGAAGTCATATGTGTCTCCTCCATTTCCCATATCTTTTAACCTAATAAAATCTTTATATACATTTGATTCACAAATCATGTCTATAGATCCATCATTGAATTCAAATCTATATTTACTGTTTTCAATATAATTCTCACCTGTCATTTTTCGAAGATTATCTAAACCTGTATCTGACTCTTCAAAGCTAATTACTTCGTAGCCCATAGCTGGTAATTTACAATAGATTTTAGCTTTTATTTTATAATATCCGTCTTCATTGATATATGTGTCACCATCAGAGTTCCATAATTTTATATTGTTTCTACCTGGTACATACTCTTTATCTATAAGGATTGATTTTCCATGATTTAAAAATCTTATATTTTCCTCTTTGCTTATAAATTCTATCTCTTTATAACCTTCAAAAGGATAAGGATCAGTATTAAATACTAATATTTCGTTATATTCTAACTTTAATGATTCTGATATATATTTTTTAATATAATTTTCAACGCCATCTGCTAATTCATTTGCTTCTTTTATCCTTTGCAAAATATCTTTTGTAACATCATCAGATACACATCCACCAATGCTATCGTGAGCATGGTTTTGAAGAACTTTTTTCCAAATTTCAACTATTATTTCAGTTGATAAATGTATACCTAAACTTTTTGCTATTACTGCTAAAGGCTCAATTCTTCTTATCATTTTTTGCTCAATGTCAAAATTCTCTAATTTTAGAGGCATTCTTATTCCACCAATTGTACGGTGGATTCTAGAAAATCTCGGAGCTCTTAAGTCTCCTTCATATTCAACTAAAGAATCCTCTTCAATTAAATCATCTGCAAAAGTTTGATAATCGCTTATTAATATTTCATAATCAGATAGTTCATTTAATTTTTCTACATATTCCTCAAAATTCGGTGTAATATTTTTTTGATCTCCACCTACAGGCATTAAAATATTATTAAAATTTTTCCACTGACATATGAAATCCACGTGATTTTTTATTCTTGTATTTGCAAAATAATCTGGATTTTCATAATCTTTTTTAAAAATTGCGCCAATAGAATATCCATATGGGAAGCTTGCTCCAACAACTTTTTTACCGCTAAGTCCCTTCCAAATATAATACGGTGCATCAACATTAACGCCATAGTCAATTCCTCTCCATGAGAAAAAATTGTTTATTCCAGCATGGTTTAATAGAGTAGGAAGTTGGGCATTAAAGCCAAAAGTATCTGGCAAATACCCACACATAGATGATCCACCCATTTTATTCGCTTCCCTAATACCAATCAATAGGTTTTTTAAAATTGATTCATCAGTAACTAATAAACAATCAGTTTGTGTATACCATGGTCCGATGAACAATTGTTTATTCTCTATTAACTTCTTAACCCTTCCTATATCGTTAGGATTACATCTTAAATATTCTTCAACTACAGACGCTTGACCATCTATCTCAAATTTCATATTTGGATTGTTTTCTAGTTCATTTATAACTTTCGAAAAAACTATATCGCTTAATACCAGTGAATCTTGGAGAGTAAAATACCACTCTCTATCCCAATGAGTATGATTTACTAAGTGTATTTTTTTCATTAAGCTTCCTTCTTTTTACTTCTACCTTTTAAGAAATTAACTATTAGAGCTGTGGCAATACCGCCAGCTGCTATAGATACTAGGTATAAAGGTATATTGTTAACAAATGGAATCGCAAAGAACGTTGCCATTGTTGTGGCATGAGTAATTCCAAATACAGCATTCATACTACTTGATATAGCAGTACCAATCATTATACTTGGTATAACTCTAAGCGGATCTGCAACAGCAAATGGTATTGTACCTTCTGTAATTCCTACAATTCCCATTACTATAGCGGATTTTGCATTTTCTTTTTCAGAATCAGAATAAAGTTTTGGTGCTAAAAGAGTAGCTAAGAACATACCAAATGGAGGTAGGCCTATTGCAATAAGCATAGCTGTACTTATAGCGTAGTTTCCATCAGTAAATGCTGCCATTCCAAAAGCATAGGCTATTTTATTTATAGGACCACCCATATCAAAAGCCATCATTGCACCGATTACAGCTGCTAAAATAGCATTATTTACACCAGAGAGTCCATTTAACCAATTAGAAACCCCTTCTGTCATCATTGAAATTGGAGTACCTATTACATACCATAAAAGCAAACCTGTTACGAAGGTTGTAATTATAGGGATAATAAATAAAACTTTAAGAGTTTGAACTCTAGCTGGAATAGGAATTTTCTTTAATTCTTGTGCTAGATAACCACATAGTAAACCGGTAATCATTCCGCCTAAGAATCCTGTTCCCATATTGTAAGCTATAATACCAGTAACAAATCCTGGTGCTAAACCCGGTCTATCAGCTATTGAAAAAGCTATAAAAGCTGAAATCATAGGAACAATAAAATTCAAACCTGTTTGTCCAATCATTCTGAGAACTCCCCAGAATGTTTCTGTTTCATCCCAAACGCTTAAACCACCAAAAATTACAGCAATTGATGTCAACAAACCTGCCGCCGTTAAAAGTGGAATCAAATAAGAAACGCCAGTCTGTAAATGCCTTAAAATTTCCTTACCTTTATTTTTCATAAAACTTCCCCCTAATAATTAAATTTCACCTGTTGCCTTCTCGATAACTGATTTACCATCTTTTATTACTTCATTAGTTCCGAATTCATAAATTTTTTTACCATCAAATCTATCTTTTTCACTAACTACTGTATCAACAGCAAAAATCACTACATCTGCTTGATTAATGTCATCTTCAGATAACTTATCTTCAAATCCCATTGCTCCTTGGGTCTCAACTTTTATTTCGTGACCTAATTCTTTTGCAAACTTTTCAAGATTAGCCTTAGCCATATAAGTATGAGCTATTCCTGCTATACATGCACTTACTGCTACTATTTTCATTTATTACCCCCTAAATATTAATTGCTTCGTATAATTGATCTAAACTTTTTGATTCTTTTATGGATGATATATAAGCATCATCCATCAATTTAGCTGATAAGTTAGCTAAAACCCTTAAATGTTCTGTTCCATCTCCATCCTTTATGGCCAATAAAAAAACATATTTTGTTTCTTCACCATCTAGGCTTTCCCAGTTAATGGGATTGATTAAAGTTGCCATTGCTATAGCTGATTTTTTTATAGCCTTGCTTTTTCCATGTGGTATAGCAATCCCATTACCAACTCCTGTAGTTATTTGGTTTTCTCTTTCAATTACATCTTCTAAAAATACATCAAAATCATTTAAATAACCGTTATCATCTAATTTCTTTGCTAGAGCTTTAATAGCTTCATACTTATTTTTAGCCTCTAGATTGTATATGATATTTGATTTTTCAATATAAGACACATAAATACCTCCCTTCATATTTTTTCATTTCTAAAATATCGCCCCCTTATATTACTTTTTGAAAAATGATATCTGATTAAGAATACCTTTTCCTGTTGCTTATATCATATATCAAATACTTATATTTGTCCTTATTCATTTCTTCCACAAGTTAAGTAGACTTGTGGAAGAAATGTAAATTATAAATAGTTATAAAGATGATATAATAGGATTAAATGAGCTATTTATATCTAAAGAGAGGATGGAAATGAAAGAAAATAGAATTAAAAAGATATTTGAAATCCTTACCGATGATTTTAAAGCTTATACTGCAAACGATATTTCTAAAATTGTCGGATATTCTAGTAAAACGATTAGGGAAGATATCAAAGAATTAAACTTACTTTTAAAAAATAACGGAGCACGTATTGAATCCAAATCAGGTGTTGGTTATAGATTTATATTAAGTGATAAAAATAAATTCTATAGGTTTGTCAAAGAAGAATGGCCTAATTATGCCTTTAACGATGATCTTAACAATCAAGAATATAGAGTTAATCAAATAATTTTAACCTTAGTAAAAGAAAAATCTTATTTTAAATCTGATGAGTTTCTAGACTTATTATATATAAGCAGGTCTCAATTAAACCAAGATTTGAAAATTGTTAGAGAAATTCTATCTGAAAACAACATAAATATAATTTCTAAACCTCATTATGGAATGAAGATAGAAGCGCAAGAGATAGATGTAAGATCTTTTATTGTAAAATATATAGAAGAAAGTTCTAAATTTAATAGTAACATCTTACAAGAAGTTAGTAAAATAAGCACTTATAGAACTAATCAAATAAGTTCCTTTGTCCTAAATAAATTTAAGGAATATGGATTCGATACAAACCTCGTTAAATACAATAACTTTATTAACTATTTAATAATATCAATTTCAAGAGTGAATATAGGATTTTTAATATCTAATGATAATAAAAATGAACCAATTTATGAAAAATATTCATCAATATATAAATTGAGCCTAAGTATAGCAAAAGAATCAGAAAAACTTTTTAATGTAAAGCTTGACAATAAAGAAATTGAATATTTATATATAAATCTCCTTAGTAAAATAGATTCCTATATTCCATCAGAATATAACGAAAACATTGAACAAATCATTGAACGATCCTTAATGGCAATTAGAAACACCCTCTCTATTGACTTATCAAACGATACCGATTTAAAATCATCACTCACTATTCACCTAACACCAATGATTAAGAGAATTAAATACGGTATCAAACTTAAAAACCCTCTCTTAGATGATATAAAAAGAGATCACATAGCTATGGAATGTGCAAAACTCTGTGCATCCTATATTAACGATATTTACAAAATTAATATAAACCCAGATGAGCTTGGTTACATAGCCTTACACTTCAGCGCTTCCTTAGCTAAGCTAAGGGATAATCTAAACAAAAAGAACATACTTCTAATTTGTGCTAGTGGTAGAGCTACAGCAAGAGTGCTAAAGTATAGATTTATGCATGAATTTTCAAAATATATAAATATACTGGATACAAGTGATTATCTAATGGCAATAAGCATGGATTTAAGTTCATACGATTTAATAGTTTCAACAATTCCCATAAAACTTAAAACTGAGGTCCCAATAATAGAGGTAAGTGCTTATCTATATAAAAAAGATGTAGATAAGATTCTCATGGCTTTAAAGAGCGAAGAATCCATCCAAGAAATAAAAGATCTTTTTGCTAATAATATTTTCTTTAATCCTAACAAATCCAACAAATTCACTAGAGAAGAACTCCTTAAAGAAATGGTCGATAAAATTGATGTTATAATTGATAAGGAAATTTTTCTTAGAGAATTAATGAGAAGAGAAGAATTTGCTAGTACAGGCCTAGAAAATAGAGTCGCTATTCCTCATCCTCTAAATCAAGTAATAGATTATAATTTCCTGGGTTTATATATTAGCACAAGCGAGATTGATTGGGAGGGAAAACCAGTAAATATAGTCTTTTTACTAAATTTAAATGATAAAGTAAAAAGATCCACTATTGAAAATTTTTATAAATATCTTAGCGATTTTCTAAATGATGACACTAGGATTTTAAAATCTATAAAATCATCTAACATAGATGATTTTTGGAAAATATTTTTTTCAAAATCATAAAATGACCTCTACAACTTGACTTAGAGGTCATTTTTTTAAAATATTATATTTTCATATATTTTACATAGATTAAAACATAAATTTCATAAAAATATTACTCAAAACTATTTTCATAAATATCAAAGAATCTCGATACAAAATTTGCTTGGTCCTTTTCTTCTGGAGTCCCTGTTTCTACTTGCCCGCCGTAAATTTTGTAGGCTTGGTAGGTTGTTTCGCTTAAATCTTCTAGGTCAAATTCTTTTTGGATTAGATTTATGCCATCTGTGTATTTTTCTGTGAGGGCCTGGTAGGCTTTGTGAGGATCCTTAAATACTGCCATTCCGTTTTTATCTGCCCCTATTTCAAATCTCTGATCTATTTTCAAATATTTATCTACATCTACATTGCCCTTTATATTGCCTGTTCCTACTATATATTCCTGGGTGGCTGGATTTTTGACTTTGCCTTGAGAGTTGCAGGCTGTTAATATTAAAATTAGGGCAAGGATTTTGAATATTTTTTTCATAATATCCTCCTCATTTTTGTTTATTAAATAATACCATGAAATCAGAAAAAATTTAATTACAAGTTTTGTAAGTATTTGAAAATTCCTAATCATCAAATTCCAAATAAGCACCCTTCATCGGGCTTACTGAATGTTCCATCAAAATTTTGATGGCTCCTCTCTTGTATTTTGGCTTTCTTTTTTTATAATTTTTTCTTCTTTCTTCTAAGACCTTTTCTACTTCTTCCTTACTGCATCTTTGCCTATTTATTCCTATTATATTTAGCCTTCTTTCAGGGATATTTATTTCGATTATATCTCCATCTTCTACTAGGCCAATAGGGCCTCCTTTGGCTGCTTCTGGGCTTACATGACCTATTACTGGTCCTGTTGATGCTCCAGAAAATCTACCATCTGTTATTAGGGCGATTGATGCTCCAAGGTCCTTATCTGAAGAGATCGCTTCTGATGTATAAAACATCTCTGGCATGCCACTTCCAACTGGGCCTTCATGTCTAATAAATACGGCTTCTCCCTTATTAATTTCTTTATTTAATACTGCTTTTAGGCATTCTTCTTCGCTATCAAAGGGCCTTGCGATAAGTTCTGCCACAAACATCTCTTTAGGACAAGCTGTATGCTTTATGACCGCTCCTTCTGGGGCTAGGTTGCCCTTTAGAACTGCTACTGACCCACCCACACTTATTGCTTTGTTATAAGGAAATATTATGTCTTCTTTTTTGATATTTAGCTTAAACTTCTCATTGAATTTATCAAGAAGGTCTTGGCATTTTTCAAAATATCCATCTCTTTCTAAATCTTTTAGATTTTGCCTGATTGTTTTGCCTGTTATGGTCATCTCATCTAGATTTAGTAGGTCATAACAGTCTTTCATCACAGCTGGAAGGCCTCCTGCGTAATAAAATAATTCTGCAGGCCATTTGCCAGCTGGCCTTATATTTAATAGGAAGTTTACCTTTCTGTGAATTCTGTCAAAGTCATCCCCATCTATTTCTATACCTAGTTCGTGGGCTATGGCTGGAAGGTGGATCATGGCATTGGTTGATCCTGATATGGCTGCGTGGATTAGGATGGCATTTTCAAAGCTTTTCTTTGTTAAAATATTAGATGGCTTCATAGACTCATCGCCTGCTATTTCAAAGGCTCTAGCCCCTGCCATTTGAGCGTATTTTTTAATATCATCTCCTAGGGCAGGTAAGACTGCACTTCCTGGTAGGGCAAGACCTAAGGCTTCTGCCATTATTTGCATGGTTGTAGCTGTGCCTATGAAAGAGCAGGCCCCACAAGATGGGCAGGCCTTGTGCTTGGCCCAGTTTAATTTTTCTTCTGTAATTTCTCCTCTTTCATATTGGGCAGAATACATGCCAAGTTGCTCTAGGGTTAGCATTTCTGGCCCTGCCGCCATGACTCCACCAGGAAGAAATAGTCCTGGCAAGTCTACCCTTAGCATGCCCATCAAAGATCCGGGCGCTCCCTTATCGCAAGATGCCACAAAAATTGCAGAGTCAAACTGTAAGGCACTTGCTTGGATTTCTATCATATTTGCAATCATTTCCCTACTTACTAGAGAATAATTTATCCCATCTGTGCCTTGACTTTGCCCATCGCACATGTCTGTGTAATAATATCTTGACCCAAATCCACCTTTATCGTAAATTTCCTTCCTAGCTATTTCAACCAAGCTATCTAAATGGGCTGAACCAGGATGGGAATCTCCAAAGGTTGACCCTATGTAGATTTGAGCCTTAGATAGGTCTTCCACCTCCCAGCCCATGCCGATTCTTAAGGGGTCAAGCTCAGGTGCTACTTTTCTAGATTCTTGTGATCTTAATTTCATTTTTTCTCCTATTTATGATTTTAAAATGATTTTATATTGACTTATCACTATTAATTTTAAATTGTAATTGATATCTTCTACTTTTTACCATTATAAGGAGCAGATTCATTTTTTCAAGCCTTCTTTCAATTTCCTATAAGTAGGCTTGAAAAAATTTCCACGCAAAAAGGCGAGGAAATCCTCGCCTTTAGATTTTTATTTATTTTTTGCCCTTCTTTTGTGAAGCTGCTTTTGCTTTTTCTTCTCTTCTCTTCTTCATTGAGTCGAAGATTCCTTCTACTATGGCATCCATGTCTGGTTCTTTTGCTTTCTTTAGTGATGATACTATGTCTAAGCTTTCTGGTAGGACGTCCATTAGTCTTAGTTCTTCGTCTATGAATTTTTCCATTTTTTCTGCTGCTTGTGGAGCCCATGTTCCGTTACCTATGATTGAGATTGCTCTGTTTTGTAGGTTTAGAGCTTTCATGTCTTCTAGGTAGTTGAGCATTACTGGATAGATTCCTAGGTTGTAGGTTACTGATGCTAGGACTATGTTTGAGTATTTGAAGCTTTCTGCTATTAGGGTTGATACGTGAGTGCTTGATACGTCTCTTAGGGAGATGTTGGTCATGCCTCTTTCACATAGCTTGCTTGCTAAGGCTTGGGCTGCAAATTCTGTGTTACCATACATTGATGCATATACGATTAGGACACCTTCTTCTTCTGGTTCGTAGGTTGCCCAGTGTACGTATTTGTCGATGATGTAGCCGAAGTTGTCTCTCCATACTAGGCCGTGTAGTGGGCAGATGTATTTGAGATCTAGGCCACCTGCTTTTGCTAGGGCTTTTTGTACGAATGTACCATATTTTCCTACGATGTTTGTGTAGTATCTACGTCCTTCGTCTAGGTAGTCTCTATCCCAGTTTACTTCGTCTGCAAATAGTCTACCGTTGTTTGCTATAAATGATCCGAAGGCATCTGCTGAGAATAGGACTTTGTCGTATGAGTCATATGACATTAATACTTCTGGCCAGTGTACCATTGGTGCTTCTACGAAGGTGAATTCGTGTTTACCAAAGCTTACTGTGTCGCCTTCTTTTACTTCGATGTATCTATCGTCTACATGATAACCAAATTGTCTCATGAACATAACTCCTTTTTCAGAAGAAATTATCTTTAGGTTTGGATATCTTTGTAGCATCAATTCTATTGATGAACAGTGGTCTGGTTCCATGTGGTGAACGATTAAGTAATCTAGGTCTCTTCCGTCTAGTACTCTTGCTACGTTTACCATGTATTCTCTTGTAATTGCCCAGTCTACTGCATCAATTAGGACTGTTTTTTCATCCATTAATAGGTAGGAGTTATAGGATACGCCTTCAGGAATTGGAAATATATTTTCAAATAAGGCAAGTCTTCTATCATCGCCACCTACATAATATAAATCATCTGTTACTTTTCTAACTGTATACATTATTTCCTCCTACTACTTTCTATCTTCTGGGAATTCCATTTTGATGAATTCTTCTTTTGCTTCGCCAGATACTGGGCTTACCCAGCTGTCAGGTAGTTTGTCAAATGGTGTTCCTGGTTCTATTCCTTGGCTTGGATCGCCTACTTCTGGGTCGTATTCATATCCTGAACCTAGGTCTAGATAAACGTCTTCTTTTGGAGCCATTTTTCTTGGTTTACTTCTTTTGATTTTTGGTTGTGGTGGTGCTGGTTTCTTTTCTTTTCCATTATCAAGTTCTTTGATTAATAGTGGAAGGATTTCCATTGCATCGCCTACTATACCGTAGTCACAGTTATTGAAGATTGGAGCGTTTTTGCTGTTGTTGATTGCTACTATTGTTGATGCATCTTTCATGCCTTTTAAGTGTTGGCCTGCTCCTGATACACCTACACCGATGTATAGGTTGCCTCTGAAGCTTTGTCCAGACATACCAATGTATCTATCTAGTGGTACGTATTTTAATGTTTCTGCTACTGGTCTAGATGATGATATAGCTGCTCCTGCTTGGTAAGCTAAGTCTTCTATTAGCTTCATGTTTTTCTTTTCACCTATACCACGGCCTGCTACTACTACTCTTTGTGCTTCGCCAATTGGTGTCATTGGGTCGATGCCTATTGTAAAGTCGTAGCCGTCTTTTTTAAGGGCTGCTACTAGGTTTTTAACTGCTTCTTTTGGGTCTCCTTCGAAGATTTCGCCTTTACGAACGCCTGCGATTGGGCCTGATTTAGCAGCAGAGCCTGCTCTCTTCATCTTTGGAGCACGACCTACTGTACTAGCACCAACTACTACTCTCATGATTTCATTGGTTCCTTCGTAGATTTGTGTTATCTTAGCATCTCTGAAGAATCTTTCTACATCTACACCCTTGATATAACCTGAACCACCGTATAGTTGGATAGCTTCTGTTGTTATCTTCATTGCAAGGTCTGATGCTACTTGTTTAGCCATTGCTGCTTCTGCAGAATATCTTTCGTGATTTTCTTTTAATTCTGCTGCAGAATAGATCATTAGTCTTGCTGCACGTAAGTATGTTGCCATATCAGCAAGTTTGAATGTATTTCTTTGTAGGTGAGCTATTGGCATACCAAATTGTTCACGTTCTTTTGCATAAGCAAGTGCGGATTCATATGCTCCTTGGCCGATACCTAGGGCTTGAGAAGCTATACCGATTCTACCACCGTCTAGGGTAGCCATAGCTATCTTAAATCCTTGGCCTTCTTTACCAAGTAAGTTTTCTTTTGGAACTTTTACATTGTCAAAATGAAGTTCTGCTGTTGAAGATGATCTGATACCTAGTTTATCATAGTGGTCTGAGAAGGTGAATCCTTCAAATTCTTTTTCTACTATGAAAGCAGAGATACCATGTGTACCAATACCTGGTGTAGTAACTGCAAATACTACATATATGTCAGCTTTTGGTGCATTTGTGATGAAGATTTTCTTACCATTTAGGATATAGTAATCTCCATCAAGAACTGCTGTTGTTTCTGTACCACCAGCATCTGAACCAGCGTTTTCTTCTGTTAGACCGAAAGCACCGATTTTTTCACCTTTTGCAAGTGGAACTAAGTATTTTTGTTTTTGTTCTTCTGTACCAAAACCAAAGATTGGCCAGCTACCTAAAGAAGTATGTGCTGAGCAAATAACGCCCACACCACCGTCTACTCTAGATAATTCTTCTACTGTTATAGCGTAAGAGGTAACATCAAGGCCTGCTCCACCATATTCTTTTGGATATGGTATACCCATAAGGCCCATTTCACCCATTTCCTTAACTATATCATCAGGAAATTGGTTATTTTGATCGAGGTCGAAGGCTATTGGTTTTACCTTTTCTTCTGCGAAAGCTCTAACTTTTTTTCTAAGCTCTTCGTGTTGTTCTGTTGTTTTAAAAAGCATATAATCCTCCTTACATTATTATCCTTATGAGTCAATTATAATATTAAGAAAACGTTTTGTCAAGTATATTTTTTATGTCAAATATCTTATAAATTTGTTTGAGTGAAAAGCAAATTTTCCCAAGATAACTAAAAGAATAGTGTCATCTTTCAAGCTTTGATAAAACATCATGATAATTTTTATCAAAATTAAATATCTTGGCATTCTAATAAAAACATTTTCCTAATTGTCATGCTCACTTGTTATATAGATACCCATTTTAATTGATTCTTACATAAATTTTAAGTTTTTAAAATTACATTTAGGGTATAATAATAGTGAGGTGGAATATGAAAAATAAACTTTTAAAACCAGTAATAATTTCAATGATGGCACTAGCCCTAGTAGCTTGTGATGATACTAAACCACAAACAAGTGAAATTACAGAAGCTGAAGCTGTTGCAAGCGAAGGTGCAAGTGAAGATATGAATGTAGAAAACAAGGCAAGTGATAATAAACCAGCCTCTGATGATCAAGATGCTAAAGTGCCTACAGAAGATACAGATAAAGATGATGAAAATATCAAAAAAGAAACTATAGAAGTTAAGAAAAACGATATGAAAAAAGAAGATAAAAATACAGACAAGAAGGCAGACGCACCTGCCAAGGCTAAGGACGAAACAAAGGATGAAGATGCCCTTACAGAAGATGGCAAGTATTCTACAAGCCTTATTGCCAGCCTAAAAGGAAAGGGCGATGACTATATAAGCGCTACATCTTATGCTGCAAAAATCGAAGATGACAAGCTTATAGTATCAGGATCTTTTGACTATTATAAAGATCCAGCCGACTATGAAAATGCAAAAGAAATCGAAAATAAGGAAGACCAAAAATTTGTCATAGATGATGAGACTGTTTTTGAAGCTGTTGGCGGTATGGCACCAGCTAAAGAAATGACAAGGGATGAATTTGTAAAATATTTTGAAGAAGTAAAAGAATCAGGCCTTGGCCTAATAATATTTGTAGAAAATGGCGTGGCTAAATCAGTTTCAATTTCATCATAAAATCTACAATTAATGACCAGTAGGAAACTACTGGTTTTTTCTTTGAAAATTTTACTTGATTTTATAAAAATATTATTTTTACCAAAAGAAAATAGTTAAATTTAGGGGTTTGTTTGTAAAAAATTGATAAAAATTTAATTTTTTAGAACTTGGATAATACATTATCTTGATAAAGTTAAATCTTTATGGTATAATATTTGCAAGAGCAAGATATCATGATAAATCGATAGATATAGAAAATGAGAAAGGACTAATTATGTTTAATATCCAAGAAAACGCTACCAAAAACTACAAGCTTATAGGCCTGCAGCTAGGATCTATGCTTGGTTTATTTGCAAGTCTATCCCTCAAAGATGGTATGGTACCAGCCTTTATTATATGCTTAGGTCTTGGCTATGGCCTAGGTGCAATCTACCAGGCTAACAAGAAATGAGCATAAATTAAAAAATAAATACAACTTATAGTTTCCATACAAAGAAAGCCATAGAAAACAGAAAATATAGATGCGATCTAATATTAGATACTCTCCATAAACCATAATTTTTTTCTTAACAAAAATAAAGTTTCCTACGAAAGTGTTTCCCTAATCTGTTTTCTATTTGGCTTTCTTTTTTCTTTGCCCCTTGCTAATAAATATAATAGTATTTCCAATTTTTTCCTTCTCATCAAAGGCCAATTTTTTATGGAGACCAAGAGACTTTATATTTTTCTCACTAACTTCAGATCTTAAATAAAAACCTTCTGGAATCCTCTTTCTAACAAGGAAAAGAAGGCTTAACCCATATCCTAAATTTCTAAATTCAGGCTTTGTTTCGATAGCTTCTATTAAATATCCACCATCTCCCCTATGAAGCCTTAGGGCTGATAAGTAAGATTGTCCATTAGCTAATACGGCTAGGTAATTGTCTTTATTTTCTAAAAAATCTTTCTTTAAATATTCCTTGTAAGCACTTTCTAAATCATCAAGGCAATCATAAGATAGGCTTATCATATTTTCATAATTAGATTCTTTATAAACTTCCATCAACTTGTCTAAATCAAGATTTTCTGCCTTATTTGTAATAATTAATCTCATATTTATTCTCCTTTTATTTTCCGCCTATAATTATATTATTTTTGCTAAAATAAAAAAGCTTGAATTTTCATATTGGTTAGGTATAGTCAAACGGTAAACATTTGCAAGTAAAACGCAAACTACTTGCATAAAGGAATGTTATAGGAGGAAAAATGACAAACAAAATTAAGTTAGCAAGCCTAGCTCTTGCTCTTTCATTAGTTTTTGTAGGATGTGGCAACCAAGCTGCTAAGGATGCTGGCGAAAAGGCTGAAAATGTAGCTGAAGAAGCTAAGGATGCTGCAGAAAATGCAAAAGATAAGGCTGAAAATGCCGCTGAAGATGCAAAAGATGCCGCTGAAGATGCAAAGGATAAGGCTGAAGATGCTGCTAACGAAGCTAAAGATGAAGCTAAAGATAGGGTAGAAGATCTTAAGGCAAACTTTGAGGGCAAACTTGTCCTAAGACGTAGCCTAAAAGCTCCACACGGAGAAGGTTCATTTGCTAGAGTTGCTGTTGTAACAGATGGAGAAAAAATCGTAGATGCAAGCATCGATGAGTTCCAATATTTTGACGAAGGATCAGATTTCGTAGCCCTTCCAAACCAAGATTCTGACACAGAATTCAAAAAAGGTGCAAAAGAAGGCAAAATCCTTGGTTCAAAACTTATGAACAGCGAAGCTTATTCTAAACTTATGACAGAAAAGGCTAAATCTACAGTATCAATCGCAGATAACTTCAAGGCTATCCAAGATTTCGCTAAAGGTAAAACTATAGATGAGCTTAAAGAAGTAGTAGATGGCGCTGAAGATGGCAAGGCAATTGATGCTGTAACAGGAGCTACACTTGTTGATACAAAAGGCTACCTAGAAGCAATCATCGAAACAGCACAAGAAGATGACAATGCAGTTGCCTTTGAAGGTGACCCTGCAAATATCAAAGTTCAACAATTCTTTGGTACAGCTGGTGCAAATAATGCTGTAACAGACACATTTGTAGTAGTAGAAGATGGCAAAATCGTCGCAGCAAGTATAGATGAACTTCAATATATAGGAGAAGATGGAGTACCAAACTCAGATAAGAAATTCGGCGAAAACTACGCAGATCCTGCTAAGAAGCTTTCAAGCAAACTTGAAAACAACGAAGAATATTCAAAGATGATGAAGGATATGGCCAAGGCTACTAAAAACCTTGACGAAAACTACAAGGCTATCGAAGAATTCGTAGTAGGCAAGACTCCAGAAGAAATCAAAGAAGTAATAGATGCAAACGAAAATGGCAAAGCAGTAGATGCAGTAACAGGTGCAACCCTTAATAACACAGTAGGCTACCTAGAAGAAATCTACAAGGCTGCTACAAAAGAAGACAAATAAATAAGTCTATAATCAAAACTAGCAAGCAAATCTTAAGATGAGCTTGCTAGTTTTTTTGTAAAAAAGCGCCCAAAGGGCTCATTAAATTAGGAATTTTAGAAGAACTAATTTATAGAGTCTTCAGGTGGCAAGATAAAAGGCTATGAGTTTGAATGCCCACAGCCTTTTTTATTTCTGGTTAACATAAAAAATGTTATTCTAAACTTCTTATTCTATCTACAAGACTGTTTTGGCTGTGCTTTTCATAGAACCCCCCTGTAAATATTATCCCAATGATTATATTTACAAAGTTTACAAGTATAAGTGGCATGATTACAAATTTATAGGAAGTCCACTTAGTTTCTGCCATAAAATCTATCAAAATAAATTTATCTACAAGTAGCATTACTATAAAAGAAAATACTAAGCTTGAAATTGAATATATCAAATTCTTTTTGATTAAATATTTCTTAATATTACGCTTGGTCATTCCGATAGCTTCAAGGATTGATAGATTAACCATATTTCTTAGAATTTCTGTAGCAATAATATTTATAAAGTTTAGTACAGAAATTAAAAACAATACTATAGATAAACTATAACCCACAAATTCTATAAGATTTTTGAAATCTTTAAAAGACTTTATTTGAAGATCTCTTGAGTCATAGGAAAAGTCTGGGTTATTTTCAAAAGATTTTAATAACTTATCAAAATTTTCCTTTTCACTATCTTCTACATCAAATCCATAGGACATTATACTTTGATCTCCTGTAAGCTCTTTATACTCATTCGGATTCATATAAATATATTCCAAGCCTAAAGTAGGACTAGATTCATCGTTTACATCTTCCTTAATTACAGGGAAATATCTAAGACCAATTGAAAAGTTATATTCAACCTTTCCCATCACTTGGACTTCTTTGATTTTATTTTTTACATTGATTTTTATTTTATCACCAGCTTTAAATGCAGATTTTTTATCTCCATATTCTCCTATGATAATATAATTTCCTGTTTGCCATTTGTCTTTATCAAACTCTCCATCTATGAATTTTTGTTTATTTATTAGATAATCATCTATTCCCAATAATATTGGAGCAACTTTATTGTCTTCTATTTTTATATCTTGATAATCGTACTCATAACCATAATAGTATAATGCTCCACCAGCTTTAAATCCCTTTTGATTTTCTATTTCATCAATGAAATTATCCTTTATACTGTCCTCACTTCCTGAGTACATATACCTAAAATATTTTGGGCTTGCTATATTATAGTCCGTTGCAATAACATCAGAAATCCCCTTTTCTAGATCAATATTACCAGTATAAGTTAAAACGCTATTTAAAATAACTGCAGATAAGCTAATAGAAAGAACAATAGATATAAACCTAAATTTATTTGAGAAAACTTGTCTTCTAGCAAGCTTTCCTAGAGAAATATCCTCGCTTTTATATTTCTTTTTTATCTGGATTTCGTTGTATCTGCTGGCATCTATTGGAGAAACTTTTGCTGCATATCTTGCAGGTCTCATAACCGATAGAAATACTGTAAGCAAAGTAAAGGCTGTCGAAAATAAGATAATTAAGATTATTACGATGATTGATAATTTTACATCCGTTAACATCTCATTATTTGCAAATATTTTATTTAAAATAATTTTACCGATAGAAATCCCTACTATATCTCCAACTATTATTGCTGGAAGTGCGACTGCTAAAGACTCTAGATGAACGAGTTTTTTGATTTGTGGCTTTGTCATTCCAATTGTTTTTAAAAGTCCCAGAAGTTTAATATCTTCATTTACTGAAATCTTAAAAATGTTGTTTATTATTAAGTAGCCAGCGACTATTACTAAAATCAAAAAAGCTAAGAAGGGTAGAAATGTTTTAAAGTCAAAACTACTATCACCAGATAAAAGATAGGCAAAGTTAACACCAATTCTTATTTCTTTGTCGGATAGATTTCCAGGATTATCTGCCACCTTATAACCATTTCTCTCTGCAATTTTTAAAAGTTTATCCCCTATCTTAAAAGAATTATTTAACATTACTTCCAAATCGCTATTATTTTTTGGAATCGATAATTTATCTACATAAGCCTTTGATAAATAGATTTGACCTACACCGACATTGGAGTCAATAGGATTTTGAAAAGTCCCCGATATAATAAATTTATCACTTTTCTTTTCGATAACCTCTCCTGTGTACGCTTTTTCTATTTTAAAAGGAACTTCTATTTCTTCTCCTATTTCACCCTTATAACCTAATTTTTTAGCAGTTGATATATCTAGAAATACTTCATTTTCTTTTTCTGGAAACTTTCCCTTAACTTTTTCTATTAAAGACCATTCAAATCCTTTTTTATCCATATAAGATAGTTCTGCCATAACTTTTTCATCATCAAGAATTCCAACTTTCTCTCTTACTGAAAAATCCTTTATATCCTTATCATGGGTTAATATTTCTACATCTTCGTCAGAAATATCTTTAAAAGAACCATGGCTGATTGTACCAATTGTTTTCATCGTTTGGGTTTCCATACTTTTCCCTAAACCTAAGGCTACGGAAAATAAACTTGTAAAAAGTATAGAAGTCAAAGCAATGGCTAATAAGAGAATATTTCTCCTGCTTTTATTCGCATTTAAAATATTTTTTGCTAGACTCCTTATATAAGCTTTATTTTTGACTTTCATTATTTCCCACCAGCCTTCCATCTTCTATCCTTAGAGTTTTTTCTGCAGCTTGAGCTACAGCATCATCGTGAGTAATCATAAGAATAGTATTTCCAAGTTCTTTATTAATCTTTTTTAGTAAGTAAACAACTTGAGAAGATGATTTTGAATCCAAATTACCTGTGGGTTCGTCAGCTAGAATTAATGATGGTTTAGTAACCAAGGCTCTTGCTATGGCAACTCTTTGTTGCTGTCCACCAGATAATTCGTTAGGCATTTTATATTTTTGATCACTTATCTCTAGAATGTCTATTACGGAATCAACATATTTTTTATCTACCTTATCCCCATCAAGACCAAAGGGAATAATTATATTTTCATATACATTTAGCATGGGCAAAAGATTATATGCTTGAAAGACAAAACCAATATTTCTTCTTCTAAAAATGGTTCTCTCATCATCTTTTAGAGCATATATATCCGTACCATCAATAATAACTTTTCCGCTTGTAGGATAATCAAGTCCACCTAACAAATGTAATAAAGTTGATTTACCAGATCCGCTTGCTCCAATTATAGAAATAAATTCTCCCTTTTTTACTTCGAAAGATACTCCATCAAGAGCTCTTACTTCCACGTCATTTGTTTTATAATATCTTTTTAAATTTTCCACTTTTAACATATCTATCACCTCTCTATATTTAATATAACATTCATATCTTACAAAGTACTTACAAGACTTCTTACAGTTTTGTAAGAAAAAAGACTTCTCACAAAGGGAAGTCTACTGAAAATTTTATTCTATTTTCATCCAAAGACGCTCTTATATTTCCACCATGTTTCTCTATAATTTCTCTGGCTATAAATAGACCTAAACCCAAGCCGTCCTTGGAAACTGAATTTTTTCCTCTATAAAATCTTTCAAATATCTTTGGCAAAGTTTCTTCTGATATGTCTTTGCACTCATTTTCTATGTCTAGATTATAGTTTAGGTAAGATTTATAAACTGAAATATTAATTGTAGAACCATTTGGCGAGTATTTTATAGCATTATCTACTAGATTGTGAACGGCTTCTTTAAGCCATCTTTCGTCCAAATTGAAAATTAAGTCTTGGTCTTTTAAATTTATGCTTATACATTTTTCATCTAATATTACTTTAAATTCTCTCAAAACATCTTCTACTAGGTCTTTTAAATTTGCTTGATGTTTTTGTAGTCCTATAATATCGGATTCTAGCCTAGAAGATTTTACTAGATTTTGTATCAAAAATTCTAGTTTTTTAAGCTCATACTTTATAATTTCAAGATACTCTTCTTTGGGATCATCTTCTAAAAGACTAATGTATAAAGAAAGGTTGGTAATGGGTGTCTTGGTTTGATGTGATATATCTGCAATTAAATCTTTTGTTTTACTTTTTTCTGTATTTATTTTCGCTTCTTTTACTTGGCTGGCATACAAAAACTTAATGAGCTTTGATTTAATTTTAGATAATTCCTTTTCATCAAATTCTGTAATTTCTAAATTTCCATCCAAAGCCTGGTCAATATAGTCTGAGAATTCACGCATTTCACTTCTCAAGACAATATATTTATATAAAAGAATTCCAATTATAAAAACTAAAAGACCTATTAAAACTGCCATTTATAACCAACTCCAAAGACTGTTTCTATTGGGTCATAGGGTTTTAATTTGTTTCTTATCCTAGAAATGTTGACGCTCAATGTATTTTGATCAATAAATTCATCATCTATTCCCCAAACAAAATCAAATAGTAATTCCTTAGTAATAACTTGAGACTTGTTTTTTATTAAGTAGTATAAAATTTTTGTCTCCGTCCTTGTGAAATCTATATTTTTATTGTCTACAAAGAAAATATTTTCATTGAAATTAAAGTCTAGACCATCTTTCTTATAAAGATTTAAATCACTAGAAACTATTTTTTCAAAGGCTCTCTTTATCTTTGCTTCTAGGATTCCTAAAGAAAAAGGCTTGGTTAAATAGTCGTCTGCACCTAAATTTATGGCTGAAATGATATATGCTTCTAGATCTATGGCAGATAAAACTATAATGGGAATTGACGAACTTTCTCTAGTTTTTTTTATTATTTCAAGGCCATCTCCATCTGGTAAGTTCATATCAAGTAAAATCAAATCGACATTATCAATAAAATTTTTAGCTTCACTAATTGTGTTTACAGAAAAAACTTCATAATCTTTATTTAAGGCTATAGAAAGTCCTTTATTTAAATTTTTATCATCTTCAATTATTAATATCTTTTTCATAGTTTCTACCACCATTAATTAAATTCCATAATCACAAATATAGTATCGAATTCTTATGTAAGTTTTCACTCATCTCTATACTCCAATACATCAGATATATCACATTTAAAATACCTACATATCCTGCCAAGTATTTCCATACTTACATTCTCATCTCGTCCCATTTTTGCTATAGTGTGAGGAGTTTGTTTATGGATTTTTGTAAGTCTAGTTTATTCATCTTTCTATCTATTAATTTTTTCCATAATTTATCATAGGAAAATCCCATAATACACCTCAATCTAGTCTTCTACTTTGTACAGTATTTCTGTAATATTATACTATATTCTACAAGTTAATCTTTGTGTATTTTTATGACAGATTTATTCCCTCTTTTTCAATCAAAATTATATTAGAACAAAATCTTCAAATATAGATTTATTCACAAAAAATAGCCCCTGAGGGCTAAATTTTATAAAACATCAATTTTATTTCTGATATCTCTCTTTAGGAAATAAACACAGAAGGTGGAATTTATAAATTCACTTATTACAAAGGCCCACCAAGCTATATCTAGCCTGCCTGTTTTTGTAAATAGATAAAAAATAGGAAGGAGTATTATGACCTGTCTTAAGAAAGACTGGAAGATAGGAAACTTCCAATTGCCAAGAGCTTGAAAGACTCCACCTACACCCACTACTGATGGGATAGAAATAATAAGGGATAGGGAAACAATCCTTACCATTGGTATACCAATCTCTCTCATGACATCAGTGGCAGCAAAGAGGTCAAAAATCTGATTGGTGAAGGCCCACATGAGGATAACTGAAAGGGCCACTATGGCAAAGGATGCTGTTAGAGCAAGTCTGATAGCCTCCTTTATCCTCTCCTTATTTCTTGCCCCGTAGTTGAAAGAAACTATGGCAAGAAGGGCATTTGAAATACCAAACATTGGCATAAAAGCAAAGGACTGGAGCTTAAACATAATACCATAAGCAGCTACCGCAGATGATCCAAATCCATAAAGCATGGCATTCATAAAAAATAAGACAAAGGCACCGATACCACTCATTATTATTGAAGGAAGTCCTATTGTAAATATCTGTCTTAGTATATCTCCATGAAAGCGGAACTTATGGAATTCGAAGTTAACTTCCTTATTTTTATAGGTGTGGAAATATAGGCCGACTAGGGCTCCTCCTGCTTGGCCAATGATTGTTGCAAGGGCTGCTCCCCTTACACCCATGGCTGGAAAGCCAAGTAGGCCAAAGATCATGATTGGGTCAAGGATTATATTTATAACTGCTCCTATGCCTTGGGTAATCATGGTGTAGACTGTGTTACCCGTTGTTTGGAGGGTCTTTTCGAAAAATATCTGGAAAAAGACTCCTCCACAAAATATGAGGACTACAGATAGGTAGTCTTCTGTATATCTAATTATCTCTGGGTCTTTTGACTGGCTGCTTGCATAAAAGGATGTAAAAAATATTGCAAATAAAACAAATAATCCTGCCGCAAGGGCCGCTAAGATTAAGCCGTGGGTTGCAACTTGGCCTACCCTTTTTTTATCATTCATGCCCAAAAATCTAGAAATAAGGGCTGCAGATCCTACTCCTATGCCGACAGCCACAGATATCATTATATTTTGGACCGGAAAACATAGGGATACCGCTGTTAGGGCCTTTTCAGATAGTCTTGCCACAAAGATTGAGTCGACCAGGTTATAGACTGACTGGACCAAAAACGAAATTATAATCGGCAAAGACATAGAAAATAGGAGCTTGCCAACGGGCATGGTCCCCATTCTGTTTTCTGTAACTTTTCTTTCGCTCATAAAACCTCCTTTTACTTTCTTTACAATATAAAGAGATAGCCGCATTTTTTTGCTTCTATCTCTTTAAGCTTAGTCAAATAATTCTTTTTCTTGCCTTTTTAGGGCTTCTTTAACTTTCAAACTTCTCATAAAGCCATCATCTGCCTTGTTTATGATGTGGATGGCTGAGTTTTCATTTCTTTCTTTCTTGTCAAACTCTTCTAATAGTGAAGGATCTACATGGCTTCTTGCCACATCCTTGTTGATGGCTGTAAGCATGAAAGGCCTTTTGGTCCTCTCGCTAACAGATTTGCCTAAAATTAGATCATCTGTCGCTATCTTTATGAGATTGACTCCACCTAGGGTTGAATAATAGAAGGTCCTGCCTTGCCTAATATTCATCTCCAGGATATAAATCTTACCACTCTTACTATCCTTTTTAAAGTCTAAATTGAAAAGGCCCTCATAAGATAAGTTAGTCACAATATCCTCTGCTAGGTCATACATGGCTTTTTCGTCATGGTCAACCTGGACTAGGTGGTTGCCTACCCACATAGGACGCATATCTGATAGGAGGTTTCTAGCAAGGACCATTGATATGGACCCATCCTTGGCCCTGTAGCCGTTTAGGGAATATTCGCTTCCCTGGCCGCCGTGGATGAATTCCTGGACAATGACATGGCCTTGATACTTACTATCGTAGATATTTTCCAAAACTTCTAGGGCTTCGTTTTTATCTTTTACATGGTAACCCTTTTGCTTAACTTTTATGTCACTTGCTATGAAATCATCGTATTCATCAGCCTTTAGGAAGAGCTCGCCATCAAGGTCTAGGTCCTTCCAATTATCCCTAGCCGCCCTAAAGGTCCTAGGATATGGGAGGCCAAATTTCTCCAAAAGCTTGTAAAATTCAGATTTTTTGATTAGCTTAGAAGCTTCTTCTGGATTTGGATAAGGAACCTTATAAGAAAAGTCAAGCTTGTCTATATTTCTTAAGAGCAAGTCTACGTAATGCTCTGTTGGGGCGAAGAAGATAAAATCTTCCTCATCCCTTTCCTTGGCTAGATCATTTAGGGTTTTGACAAAGACCTCATCATCTGATGAAAAGTCCTTGGCCGTGTATATATCTGCTATCTTTGACTTATAGAAGGGCACAAGGACTGCAGAGCCTGCTACTATTGGCTTTTTGCCATAGGCCTCATAAAAGGACCTGGCTACCGAGTAGGAGTTGTGGTCTGTGCCTAGGATTATAGCATTATAGGTCATATTAATAGATTGATTCCCTTGATTTTTCATCTCTTTCTTTTGAGATTTGTGAGATGAAGTCTTCTACTTTGACATCTTTAGTTTCTTCGCCGTCTCTGTTTCTTACAGTTAATAGGCCTGATTCGATTTCTTTTTCACCTACTACTAGCATGTAGTTTGCTCTCATCATTTGAGCAGCCCTAATCTTATAGCCTACTCCCTCGCTTCTAGAATCTACATTTACCCTAAAGCCTGCTTCTTTGATTTTATCAGCTAATTCATTTGCCTTTTCTGCAAATCTGTCTGCTACAGGGATGATTGTTACTTGTCTTGGGTTAATCCAAAGTGGGAATCTTCCTGCAAAGTGTTCTGTTAGGACACCGATAAATCTTTCTACTGAACCAAGTAGGGCCCTGTGAAGCATTACTGGACGTTTTTTAGAACCATCTTCATCTACATATTCTAGGTTGAAGTTGGCTGGTAATTGGAAGTCAAGCTGGATTGTACCACATTGCCATTCTCTCTTAGCAGCATCTAGTAGATGGAAGTCGATTTTTGGACCGTAGAAGGCACCATCGCCTGGGTTTATTTGATATTCTATATTTCTCTCTTCAAGGGCAGCCTTTAGTTGGTCTTCAGCAAAGTCCCAATCCTTGATATCTCCCATATAATCATCAGGTCTTGTAGATAATTCTATTGTATATTTAAAACCAAATGTTGAGTAAAGAAGGTCAGCTAGGTCGATCATTCTATAAACTTCTTCTTTGATTTGGCTTGGAAGACAATAAACGTGTGCATCATCTTGGGTGAAAGTTCTAACTCTGAATAGGCCGTGAAGAGTACCTGAAAGCTCGTGTCTGTGAACTTGGCCAAATTCTGCAAGTCTTATTGGTAGGTCCCTATAAGAATGTTGGTTAGATGCGTAAGTTAAAACTGATCCTGGGCAGTTCATTGGCTTGATTGCGTAGTCTTCATCATCTATCTTTGTAAAGTACATGTTTTCCTTGTAGTGGTCCCAGTGGCCTGATCTGTGCCATAGGTCTTCATTTAGGATAAGTGGTGTTTTGATTTCCCCATAACCATTGTTATCAAGAACACCCCTCCACCAATCAAGAAGCTCATTCATTAGAATCATGCCATTTGGATGGAAGAATGGGAAGCCTGGTCCTTCTTCGTGGAAGGCAAATAGGTCCATTTCCTTGCCGATCTTTCTATGGTCACGTCTTTTGATTTCTTCTTGCAAGAGTTCGTATTCTTCTAATTCCTTAGCCTTTTCGAAAGATATACCGTAGATTCTTTGAAGCATGGTCTTATCAGAATCACCTCTCCAATAAGCACCTGCTATAGCTTTAAGCTTGATTGCCTTAATTTTCTTTGTTGAAACAAGGTGTGGTCCCCTGCAAAGGTCTGTGAAAGCATCACCCATCTTATAAAGGGTAATTAATTCATCTGCTGGTAAATCTTCTATAAGCTCAACCTTATAGTCTTGGCCCTCTTCCTTAAAGAGCTTAAGAGCTTCATCCCTTGAGATTTCAACTCTTTCTAGCTTAAGGTCTTTTTTGGCAATCTCTTTCATCTTCTTTTCGATTTTTTCTAAATCTTCTGGAGTAAATCTGTGGTCTAGGTCCATGTCGTAGTAGAAACCATCAGCTATGGCAGGTCCTATAGCAAATTTTGTCTCAGGCCAAAGCTCTTTTATTGCTGCAGCCATAACATGGCTTGATGTATGCCAGAATATTTCCTTACCTTCTGCATCTTCAAATTTAACAACTCTAAAGTCGCTATCTTCATTGATAGGCTCTTCATAGCCCATAACCTTGCCATTTACAACAGCACCGACTGCTGCCCTATAAAGTCCTTCAGAGATATCCTTTGTTACATCTCCTACCAAGACTCCACTTTCATATTCCTTAATTAATCCGTCTGGTAATTTAATTTTAATCATAATCTCTCCTTGTTTTTTTAATAAAAATAGACGTATGTCCCAGCCCTTACGGCTATAGGACGATACGTCTTTCGTTCGTGGTTCCACCTAATTTTAGTCTCATTAGAAGGCTTATCGCGCCTTAACGCCTCACATTACATGAGAAACTCCGGGGTGGTGCTTTAATCTTTGTGCCAAAACTTCTCAGCTATCGTTTCTTTCTGTAAACACTTTATAAATCAAAGGTCCCTGTCTAAGTCAATATTAATTATAAACTTATGTTACCTTATAATTTAAACTTTTCAAATATTTTATAAATTATTTTGCTAATTATAAGCAAAATCTCCACGGTTTTTCTAAATCAAACAACAAAAAATTTCCGTGAAAATGTTTTACTTTCATCTTGACAGAAAGTCTTATTACCTTTATAATATAAATATAGGTAATTACCATTTCAAGGAGGAAAAAATGAACAAGTTGAAGACAACAATGTTAGCCCTATTAGCTATTTTTGCTTTTACAGCATGCTCTAGCAACCAAGAGGCAAAGGATACCACAAAAGATGCCCCAGCAGAAACTAGTGAAAACGCAGACCAAAAGGAAGATAGCGAAAAGAAAGATGACAAGGATGCTGCAAATGATGCTTCTGACAAGAAATTTGCCGGCAAAACCCTAACCCTTGCAGGTCTTGATGGCGGTTATGGTACAGAAGGCTGGAAAAAAGTCATAGCTGATTTTGAAGAATTGACAGGTGCTAAGGTTGAGGCACAATTTGAAAAAAATATCCACGAAGTTATCAGACCAGAAATCCAAGCAGGAAATGCTCCTGATGTAATCTATAACAACATCGGACAAGAATCTGGTCTAACAGAAACAATGATCAAAGAAAAAATGCTTATGGATATTACAGATGTTTTAGATATGACAGTTCCTGGAGAGGATGCTACAGTTAAGTCTAAAATAATCCCAGGTTTTACAGATACAGCTGTAACAAACCCATATGGGGATGGCAAAACCTACCTTGCCCCACTTTTCTATTCACCAACAGGTCTATGGTATAACAAGGCTATGTTTAAAGAAGGTGGCGGCAAATACGAACTTCCTAAGACAATGGATGAGTTCCTAGCCCTAGGCGAAGAAGCCAAAAAAGATGGTATTTCACTATTTACCTATCCAACAACTGGTTATTTTGATACCTTCTCTTTTGCAATGTTTTATGAAATCGGTGGAGCTGAATTATTTGATAAGCTAATGAACTATGACAAGGAAGCTTGGGAAAAAGAAGCGACACCATACTTTGAAACTGTAGACAAGATTCTAAAATACCTAAATCCAAACACAGTTGCCCAAGCAAATAACGAATCATTTACCCAAAACCAATTACAAGTTATGAAAAATGAATCTCTATTCATGCCAAATGGTACATGGATTATAGAAGAGATGAAGGATGCTCAAGGCGTTTCTGATAATTTTGAGTGGGGTCTAATGGCTCTACCATCAATGAAAGATGGAGAAAGATACGCTTATTCATGGTTTGAACAAATATTTGTAACAGAAACTTGCAAAGAACCTGAGCTTGCAAAAGAATTTATCGCTTACCTATATTCAGATGCTGCAACAAAAGCCTTCCTAGAAAACGGCGGAGCCGTTCAACCAATAAATGGCGTTGAAGCAATGATGACAGATGAAAACCAAAAACTATTCTACTCAATCTACGAAGAAGGCGTAAAAGCTGCAGTAGGTGGTTGGGCTCAAGCACCAGCAGTAGAAGGTGTGGATATGAAAACTGAACTATTTGATGCTGTAAACTCAGTAGCAAATGGCGATAAGAGTGTAGCAGACTGGCAAAAAGATGTTGTAGAAGCAGCAGGTAAAATTTCAGATGCTATAAAAGCTCAATAATATTTAATAATCAGGGCGGGCAACCGCCCTTTAATTTTTATAAGGAGTTTATATGAAAAATTCTAAGGACAAAAAAAGATTTATAGCCCTTGGCCTTACTCCTTCTCTAATCCTCTATACCTTATTTATGATCTATCCAACTATCAAGGTATTTTACGAATCCCTCTTTAAAACCGGAGGGCTTTCTGGAAAGAGGAGCTTTGTAGGCCTTTCTAACTTCAAGCTATTAGCCACTGACAAAAATTTCATAAGAGCCTTCCAAAACACAATTTTTCTCATAGTAATCGTAACAATAGTAACCATAGTATTGGCCATAGTCTTCGCCTCAATCTTATCTCGCGAAAAGCTTAGGGGCAGGAATTTTTTTAGAATCATATTCTATATTCCAAATATCCTATCAATAGCAGTAATTGCCTCAATTTTTGCTTCTATTTATGGGATGGACCAAGGACTTATAAACGGCTTTATGAGACTTTTTAATCCGGCAAGAACAAATACAGCATTCCTAGGTGACAGGATGCTTGTTGTCTATTCCATCGCCTTTGCCATGATTTGGCAGGCTGTAGGATATTATATGGTAATGTATATGTCAACCATAAGCCAAATCCCTGAACACCTCTATGAGGCAGCAAACCTAGATGGGGCTGGCAAGATGCGTCAGTTTTTTGATATAACCATTCCCCTAAGCTGGGAAACAATCAGAACCACCCTCACCTTTTATGTAATCAGCAACATAAATATTGCCTTTCAGATAATCAAGGCTCTTACAGGTGGAGGTCCTGACGGGGCAAGCCTTACCCTGCTTAACTACCAATATGAACAAGCTTACACAAATTCCTCCTTTGGTTATGGACTTGCCATAGGCGTAGTTGTATTTATATTCTCTTTTGTCCTATCAGCTATAATTCATAAATTGACAAAAAGAGATATCATGCAATACTAGGAGCAACTTATGAAAAATCAGACAAAACTTTTTAAAATATTCACCTACCTATGTCTTATACTTTTTACCCTATCGATCCTAATCCCTGTGGCTTGGGTCTTTATGGCATCTCTTAAGACAAATGCAGAATTTTATGAAAATCCCTGGGCCCTTCCCCTATCCTTTTACCTAGACAATTTTAAGGATGCTTGGTCAGCGGCCAACATGGGTGAGTACTTCCTAAATTCTGTGATAGTGACCCTTATGGCCCTAATAATCTTACTTGCCATAGCCCTCCCATTTTCATATATTTTGGCTAGGATGACCTTTAAAGGTAGACGTTTTGTAAATTCATATATCAAGGCAGGACTTTTTATAAACCTATCTTATATAGTAATTCCAATATTTTTACTCCTAAGAGATGCGTCAAAGGCTCTTCCAACAAGCCTTTTAAATAACAGGTTTATCTTAGCCCTCATATATGCATCAACAGCAGTCCCATTTACAGTTTATCTATTGACAAACTTCTTTGCTTCCATTTCCAAATCTTATGAGGAAGCAGCCTATATAGATGGGGCAGGATATTTTAGGACCATGGTAGATATCATGATTCCAATGGCAAAGCCAGCTGTTATTACAGTAATATTATTCAATTTCCTAAGCTTTTGGAATGAATATATACTTGCCCTAACACTCATGACCGAGCCAAGCAAGAGAACCTTGCCAGTAGGCCTTATAAACCTACAACAAGCTGCAAGGGGAGCTGCAAACTACGGCAGGCTCTACGCAGGTCTTGTAATTGTAATGATCCCAACCCTAATAATTTATATACTAGTACAAAAACAACTCACCGAAGGAATGATGGTAGGAGGAGATAAAGGATGACAAATAAGAAAAGAGGAAGGCTCACCCTTCCAAGCGAAGCTAATTTTTATGACGAAACTATCGAAATGATTGAAAAACTAGGGGCTGATGCCCTAAGAGATTCTGATGGAACCTATCTTCCAGAAGATATAAAAGACATAGAAGGAGTTGATATTTACACCAACTTCTTCCCAACCAGGGGCCACAACGATTTTGCCCAAACCGTGCCTTTTGAGATGTCAAGATTCTACCTTATAAGCGATTTTGTAACTGCAAAGGGAGAATTGACAGAAATTGACTTTTTAAGAGACTATTACAAGGACCAAATAAGAGCAGATTATGACTATGACCCAAAAGAATGGTGGGATGTCTATGATAGAACAAGAGGGGCTAAGCTTGACCCTAGCTTGTGGGAAGTGGATAAGGAGAATAATCTTGTAAAGATAAAAACAGAGCCCTTCCACGTCTACACAGTCAATTTCCTAGCCTACGGCATCTGGGATCCAGTGCAGATGTATAACCATATCACAAATGACTGGGGAGATGAAGTTGCCCACCACATCCCTTTTGATGTTAGGTATGAAAAATCAAGCAAATTCGTAGAAGAAAACTTAGAAAATTGGCTTAAGGCCAATCCAAAAACTGATGTAGTCAGATTTACAACCTTCTTCTATCAATTTTCCCTAATTTTTAACAAGGACGGCTTAGAAAAATACGTAGATTGGTTCGGTTACCAAAACAGCGTATCCCCTGAAGCTATGATAGCCTTTGAAAAAGAATACGGCTACAGGCTTGAGAGCGAAGATTTCATCGACCAAGGCTATTACAACAGCCCTTACAGGATTCCTTCCAAAGAATTTTTGGACTATATAGACTTCCAACAAAGATTTGTCTCCCAAAAGGCCAAAAGACTTGTAGATTTAGTCCATAAATACAATAAAAAGGCTATCATGTTTTTGGGCGACCATTGGATTGGAACAGAACCATATGGCAAATATTTTAAAGATATTGGTCTTGATGGAGTTGTAGGCTCTGTAGGAGATGGGGCGACCCTTAGGATCATAGCTGACATAGATGTGCCATTTACAGAAGGCAGGTTCTTGCCATATTTCTTCCCAGATGAGTTCTACGAAGGCAACGACCCATCAATCGAAGCCAAGGACAATTGGGTTAAGGCTAGACGTGCCCTCCTAAGGAGCCCTCTAGATAGGATTGGCTATGGTGGTTACCTATCACTTGCCTACAAGTTTCCAAAATTTATCGACTATATAACAAAGGTTGCCGATGAATTTAGGGAAATTTATGAAATCTCTTCAAAGGCTAAGGCCTACACATCTTGCAAGGTCGCAATACTTAACTCTTGGGGATCTCTAAGAACCTGGGGAGCCTATGTAGTTGCCCACGGCAAAAAATTCAAACTTGCCTATGCCTATGCAGGTATGATGGAAGCCTTGACAGGTATGGATATGGATGTGTCCTTTATAAGCTTTGACGATGTGAGAAAGGGAATTGACCCATCAATTGATGTAATCATAAATGCAGGCGATGCCTATACTTCATTTTCTGGCGGAGAAAATTTCCTAGACCCAGAAGTCGTGGCAAATATTAGAAAATTTGTCTACGAAGGCGGCGGCCTAATAGGAATCGGCGAGCCTTCAGCCTATCTTGCCAACGGTAGATTTTTCCAACTAGCTGATGTCTTTGGCCTTGATATGGAAAAAGGCTACTCCCAAGGCTATGACAGGTATTTTACAAAAGAAATTGACAGCCACTTTATCACAGAAGATTTAAAATCTTACGATTATGGGGAGCTTAAGGCAAATATTTATGCTCTTGATGAAGATACCCAAATCCTAAAATATGAAAATGACCAAGTCTATCTTGCAGCCAAGGACTACGGCAAGGGCAGGAGCTTTTATGCTATGGGCCTTCCTTATAGTCTAGAAAACACCAGACTTCTCAAAAGAGCCATCCACTATGTAGCCCACAAGGAAGATGACCTTAAGAAATACTACGCAGATGACCTAAGGCTAGAGGTGACAGCCTATCCAGACCTAAAGAAATATTGCGTGATAAATAATTCAAATGATAGGGTAATAAGCACCGTCTATGATGGCAAGGGCTGCGGCCACGAAATAGAACTTGCCGGCGGCGAACTTATTTATTGTGAGGACTAGTATGGATTATTATAAAAAACAGAAACTTGCGAATTGGGCTTTGGGCTTACTCTTTGTCCTAGGAGTCATCCTCCAAATTTTAGGCCACAGGAAAGAAGGTTACCTTCCTCTCCTTGTCCAATTCATATCACTTGCAATATTACTTTTAGTTTTATACCTTTATAACAAGAGACACGCTTAAGGAGGCCTAGATGGCTGGATTAAAATTTGAAAATATATATAAGATTTACGATAATAAATTCACAGCAGTTAAAGATTTTAACTTAGAAATAAAAGATGAGGAGTTTGTTGTATTTGTAGGCCCATCAGGTTGTGGTAAGTCTACAACTCTAAGAATGGTGGCAGGTCTTGAGGAAATCTCTAAGGGCAAGCTTTATATAGGAGATAAGCTTGTAAATGATGTAGAGCCAAAGGACAGGGATATAGCCATGGTCTTTCAAAACTATGCCCTCTATCCACAAATGACAGTCAGGGAAAATATGTCCTACGCCCTAAGGATTGCCAAGGTGCCAAAGCCAGAAATTGACAAGAAAGTTATGGCTGCAGCAGAAGTTTTAGGTCTTGTCCAATACCTAGAAAGAAAACCTGCCGCCCTTTCTGGTGGTCAAAGGCAAAGGGTAGCCCTAGGCCGAGCCATAGTCAGAGATCCAAAGGTCTTTTTGATGGATGAGCCCCTATCAAACCTTGATGCCAAGCTCAGGGTCCAAACCAGGGCAGAAATCACCAAGCTCCACGAACAGCTTGATACCACCTTTATCTACGTAACCCACGACCAAACAGAAGCCATGACCATGGCTGATAGGATAGTCATAATGCAAGATGGGGAAATCAAACAAGTCGATAGCCCTATCAATGTTTACACCAAGCCAGAAAATTTATTTGTAGCAACTTTCATCGGTTCTCCACAAATGAACCTAATTAATGGTAAAGTAATAAAAGAAGAAGATAATTACTATCTAGTAAATGAATTTACCAAAATTCACATAAGTAAGAAAAAAGGATACGAATTAGAATCCAAGGGATATATCAAAAAAGACTTGGTCCTAGGCATTAGACCTGAGCATATCTACAGTTCATACAGAAAGACTGATTCAGAAATTACAGGTCTTGTGGACTTTATAGAGCTATTAGGAGCCCAACAATATGCCTATCTCAATGTAGGTGGCCAAGAGATAAACGCAGTTTTGAGCATGGATGAAAATATTGCTAAACACAGCGAAATCACCCTATACATGGATGAAGAAAAAATGCACTTTTTTGATAAGGACTCCCAGAAAAACATTCTTTTATAAGGAGTAGACATGAAAAATGTATTGATAACTGGAGGATGCGGCTACATCGGTAGCCACATAGCAGTAGAGCTTTTAGCAAAGGATTATGGAGTCGTAATTTATGATAACCTCATAAATTCTTCAACCATTGCCCTAGACAGGGTCGAAGAAATTTCTGGCAAAAAGCTAACATTCTATGAAGCAGATGTCCTAGATAAGGATAAGCTCATAGAAGTCCTAAAAAACGAAAAAATCGACGTAGTTATCCACTGTGCAGCCCTTAAGGCTGTAGGAGAATCTGTAAAAAAACCTCTAGAATATTATCATAACAACATCACAGGAACCCTCTCCCTCCTAGCGGCTATGAATGAAGTTGGATGTAAAAATATAATCTTCTCATCATCAGCCACTGTCTATGGAGACCCAGAAGAGGTACCTGTAACAGAAGACTTCCCAAAAGGCGAATGCACCAACCCTTACGGCTGGACTAAGTCAATGATGGAACAAATCATGACTGACCTTTACACATCAGATTCTTCTTGGAAGGTAGTATTACTCAGGTACTTTAACCCAATCGGAGCCCACAAATCAGGAAAAATTGGAGAAGACCCACAAGGCATTCCAAACAACCTCCTCCCATACATCGCCCAGGTAGCAGTAGGAAAACTTGACTATTTAAGAGTCTTTGGCGATGATTATGATACAGTCGACGGCACTGGAGTTAGGGATTATATCCACGTAGTAGACCTAGCCAAGGGTCATGTCCTAGCTTGCGATAAAATAGACGAGCTAAAAGGTGTTGAGATAATAAATCTTGCCACAGGTAAGGGCTACTCAGTCCTTGAGGTCCTAAGGGCCTTTGAAAAGGCATCTGGAAGAGAAATCCCTTACAAAATCGTCCCAAGAAGGGAAGGAGACATAGCAAGAACCTACGCAGATGCCTCTAAGGCCTACAGACTTCTTGGTTGGAAGGCAGAAAATGGAATCGATGAGATGTGCGAAGATTCTTGGAGATGGCAAAAAAATAACCCAAATGGTTATGAAGAAAAGGAGTAAGAATGAAAACAAGTCTAGTGGTCCTTGCCGCGGGCATAGGATCAAGATACGGAGCAGGCATCAAGCAACTAGCCAAGATGGATGAAAATGGTTATACAATCATAGATTATTCAATCTTTGATGCAATCGAAGCAGGCTTTGACAAGATAGTCTTTATCATAAGGCGTGACATAGAAAAAGACTTCAAAGAAATAATAGGCAATAGGATAGAAAAAATAATCGAAGTAGAATATGCATACCAAGATATGAGTCTGCCAGGAGGCTTTGAATCTCCAAAGGACAGGAGTAAACCTTGGGGCACAGTAGATGCAGTCCTATCCACAAAAGGCCTTGTAAAAGATCCATTTCTTGTAATAAATGCAGATGATTATTATGGCAAATCAGTTTTTAAAGACCTCCACGACTTCTTGGTAAGGACTCCTGCAGATGAAAATGGCAAGCTTCAAATCGCCATGGCAGGCTACAAGCTTAAAAACACCCTATCAGACAACGGTACAGTCACAAGAGGAGTATCTTTAGGAAATGAAGATAACAAGCTAGTAAAAATCATAGAAACCCACGAAATTTCTTATGACAAGGAAGCTAAGACCTTCTCATCAAAGGAAAATCTTGACTCTGACATCCTCAACCTAGAATCCCTAGTATCAATGAATCTCTGGGCATCCTTCCCTGAGTTTATAGACCTAGGCGAAAAGCACTTTATATCCTACCTAGAAAAAAACAAGGATAATCTAGAAAAATGCGAATACGTCCTACCAGAAATGATAGATGAGCTAATAAGAAGTGACAAGGCAGAAGTAACAATAATCCCAACAAGCGAAAAATGGATAGGAATCACCTACAAAGAGGATTTAGCCCTAGCTCAAGAAGCCTTTAAACAAATGCTAGATGATGGGGTCTATCCAGAAAATATCTGGTCTAAGTAAAAAATTAATTTGAATTAAATTATAAGTGATATATAGTATTTGAGAAATTATAAAATTAATTAAACAATCATTACAAAATAAATAAGGAGGCTAAAATGGTAGAAATAGTATTTGTAAGAATCGATGACAGACTTCTACACGGACAAGTTGCAAGAAGCTGGGTAAAAGAAGAAGGCGCTAACCTAATAGTAGTAGCCAATGACAAAGTAGCAGAAGATAGAGAAACACAAAAGCTAATGAACATAGCAACTCCACTTTACGCTGACTCAAGATTTCTAAGCGTTGAAAACCTAATCGAAAAAATAAAAGATGACCACGACGGCAAAAAGGTCCTAATCCTAGTAGAAGGCCCAGAAGATGCCCTAAAACTACTGGATGCTGGTCTTGATATCAAATCAATCAACGTAGGAAACATGAGAGAACTACCAGGCAAAGAAAAAGTAATCGATGATGTCTTTGTAAGTACAGAAGATAGAGCAAACTTTAAGAAAATTCACGACAAGGGTGTAGCCCTTGACCTAAGAATCCTATCAAGCGATGCTCCTTCAGACGAAAACCTATTATTTTAATTATTAGCCAATCCATATGGGTTGGCTTTTTTGTGCCACTTATTAGGGAATAAAATCCTTCAAAGAAGATTTTTCAAGCCTTTATGGTAAAATAAGAATAAGTTCAAGGAGGATATATGAGAAAAATAAAAAAACTACTAGCCCTAGGCCTTTGTGCCCTAGCCCTTGCAGGATGCGGAAAAAAAGAAAAACCTAAGGCCCCAGTAGAAGAAAATACAGAAAATAAGCTAGAAAGTGTCATGGTAAAAGATGATATAGGAGAAGCTTGGCTTAAATACACCTTTATAGGGAAAAATATAAAAGATAATGATAAAAGCTTCATCTTAAATGTCTTAAGACTAGTCGATGAGCAAAGGAGCGAAGAATTTTCAAACCTCTTAGCCGATGATTATAGAAAGCTTATGGATAATGACAAAATTGCCGCATCCTTTAAACCAATAGATGACTATGGCCACATAGGCGGGATAAAGGCTATAACAAACGAAACAAGCGATACGACAGATGAAACAATACTCAGGGTAATAAGCATAAATGAAGAAGGAAGCTTGGAATTTACCCTCGTAAGGAATAAGGATGGCAAACTTACCAATTATCAAATAAGCCCATACACCTTCGAAAAAGAGCAAAAATACATGACAGATAAATACCAAGACAACCTCCAAAAGGCCAACGACCTGGTAAACTTAATCTACAACCAAAGAAAAGAAGAATTTGACCAGGAAACTCCAGATTTAGTAGATAAGGAAGAAATCTACCAAGACCTACAAGCAGCCTTTGATGAAGCAGGTGAAATTACAGGCATGGAATACCAATTCCTATCCAACCCAAATCTCATAGATCTAAAGGATAAGAAAGACATGGTAAATATCTTCATAACTGCTGTATCAAAAAATAAGGACAACATAGAAATACTCTTTAGCTTTGATCAGGAAGGCAAATTAAAAACCATAATCCTAAAACCAAACCTAGAAGCAGAAGAATAGAAAAAAGTCATTGGCCAAAACCTAGCAAAAGCTAGGCGGGCAATGACTTTTTTATTCCTCTTCTTTTTTATCTTCATCTTCCTTCAATTTTCGAATCCTACAGGCCTTAATCCTGTTATCCTCCATATAAAGGATTTTGATCTCGTAGCCATTATAGATAATAGTCTCCTTGGCATCTTTTTCTGGTATATAGCCAAGCTTATCAATAATAAAGCCGCCGAGCGAATCGTAATTTTCATTTTCTTCATCTATATCAATTGGAATCTTCTCATTTAAGTCCTTGATGCCTATAGAAGCCTTAACCACAAAGACATTCTTATTATTAATCCTAATGTCAGGAATATCATAGTCAAAGGAATCCTCCATATCTCCTACAATCTCCTCAATCAAGTCTTCCATAGTCAAAACTCCAGAAAATCCACCATATTCATCGATAAGAATTGCCATATGGATGTGGTTTTTCTGCATATCAGAAAAGAGCTTGTCAGCCTCAATCTTATCAGGAGCAAAATGAGCCGGTCTTAGGATATCCTTGATATTAACATCACTAAGGCCAACCTTAGTCGCCTCCAAAAGATAATCCTTAGTATAGATAATACCCAAAATATTATCCACATCATCCTCATATACAGGGATCCTATTGTGCCTAATTTTGACAAACTCCTCAAGGAAAGTCCTATCCTTATCGTTAATATCAATCATAAAGACATCAGTCCTAGCAGTCATAATTTCCTCAGCCAAGATATCATCAAAACTCATGATAGAATGGATCATCTTAGACTCCATAGGTCGAATAATTCCCTGGTCTTCTCCAATCTGGACAATAGATTTAATCTGCTCGCCAGTAACTTCCCTTTGTATATCCTTAGCCTTAATCCCAAAAATCTTCATAATAAAATTGGTAATAAGGTCGGTAAACTTAACCAAGGGACTGGTAAGGACCATAACAAGCCTAGCAAGGCCGCTTGCCCCAGAAGAAAGTGCCATAGGATTTCTAACCCCAAACCTCTGCGGAATCTTGTCTACAAAAATTATCTTAATAATGATATAAGCAATGATTATAAAAAATAAAACAGAAGTATCTGAAATAAAGGAAGCAAGCAAAGACATATCCCTAATCCTCTTAGCCAAAAAAGCAAGGGTAGTAAGGGATAAAAAGGCATTAATCATAGCAAAAGACTGATTAAGCCTATCCTGATCGGTAACCAGCTTAAAAAGGCTAGCCGCCTTATCATCTCCAGACTCAGCCGCCTCCCTAAGCTTAGCTCCATTAAGGGAAATAAGCGAAGTATGTAAGCTAGTCAAAAATCCATTTAATAAAATTAATACAATTGTAACTAAAATCGTAATCAAACTGTGGTAGGGCCCAGTTTCCATAAAAATCTCTCCTTATTGTAAAATAATCAATTACTATAACTATATCAAGTGTTGGGGCTAAAGTCAAAGGGGTGTTTTATCCAAGATAAATTATTTTAGGGGTGTTACCCCTAATACCCCATTCTTAATTATAAAGATAATAGTATTATAACCTTTAATTCTTCGTACTGTCATCTCATAATAAATTATAATTATAAACCTATCCCTTCGTACAAAGGGGGAGGCCCAGGGACCCTTTCGCATGGGTCCCCATCGGCCTCCCCCTTATACCCCCTCTCCGTTACCCCCCGCAAGCGACTCCTTAGCGGAGGGCAAAAAAGGAAGATTTTTTTCAAAAATCTTCTTTATTATGGTGGATTACTTCGTATTTATTTAGCCTTGTTATTACTGATTTAAAATTAAAAGTCCCCTAAAAATCACAATCTAGTCTAACTGTTATCTTTATAGTTACTTGTCGTCTTAGTAGTTACAGTATTTGTATTTTAGTCTAGTTGTCAGTGTGATTTTCTTTACGGTGACTTTTGCTTTTAAATCTCTCTATAAATTAGTTTATTAGACTCTCTAATCGCAATGTTTGCGAAGCAAACGAGCTTTAGAACTAATCAGACGTTAATATTCTCTCAAAATACAGAATAAATCTCCCAAGGTCGGGAGATTTTGTAAATGGAGATGCCGTTAAGAAAATCTCCTGACGCACGAGTAAAAATAAAAATTCTGTAACTACTAAGATGTAGAGTGTATACAAAACATAAATTTGGACTAGATTGAGATTTTTAGGCATCGGAATGTCAAAATCAGTAAGAGTAAGGATAACTAAAACAAGGAACTATGTCTACCAAGAGTGGATTGCCGTTAGGCAATCTTCTCTGTTCGCACTCCGCTTTAGGAGCAGTCGGGGGTGTAGCGTAAGGGGGTCTTAGGGGGAACCGGTGAGGGGGCATCTGCCGCCCCCTTGGGTTCCCCCTAGGTACGAAGATACAATTGTAAATGAATATAATTTAATAAAAGATAAAGTTCCGAAGAAAAACACTAAATAACAATATTATCTTGGATAAAAAATCCCAAATAAGGGGGTCCTTTAGGGGGAAGCCCCCTAACCCCCATATTATTTGTCCAACCTCCTCGTATATTATAGTTGTAGTAATAAATACTACATTTTGTTCTCAATCC
>NZ_CAUPMI010000006.1:0-110838 GCF_963512375.1 uncultured Anaerococcus sp. | reverse complement strand
ACACAAACACCAGGCACAGATCAAGCAGATGCCAGTACACAAACACCAGGCACAGATCAAGCAGATGATAGTACACAAACACCAGGAATAAATCAACCAGGCTTAGGTGGTAGTAAATTAGAATATCCAGCACCAAAGGCACCAGAGCATAAGAATCAAGAAGAAAAGGTAAATGATAATTACCAATATTATCTATCCGAATATGGCACAACAAATATCAAAGCCCATGATAGGATTAGAAAAGATTATAGTGATATTTATAGAAGGCTAAGGGAAGCTTATGAAAGAATTAGCAATACAGAAAGAGCAGCAAGATTTTTACTTAAAAACTTCCCAGAAACAGTAAAACCAGTAAAAACAGAATTAGAAGCCTTAGTCGAAAAATCTTATAATCTAAGACTACAAGCTAAAGAAAAACTAGACAAGTTCGAAGCTAGCATGGCAAATAGATAAAATTTATATATATATAGGCCATATAAAAAATAAAATGTATCAACCTAAATCCTGATTTAAGGATAAGGGTTGATACATTTTTTATTTCTACTAAAGTTAAATATTTAAGGTAAGATAAATTCAAGACCTTAGTTTATCTCTATAGCACACAGTTAAGATTAATAAAAAATTTGGGAGGAAGGTATGAATTGGACAAATTCTTTTGAACTTATTTGTTATTTTATAGTTTCAATCCTTTTAGTGGATATAATTAAAAATAAATCTTATAGGGAACTTGGACTCTTGATATCCGGAGCCCTTGCTGGATTTGCTTTAGAGCTTTTAGCAGTGAGGCTTACAGATATTTACCACTATAGCAATGATTTTTATATAAGTATTGGCTACACTCCCTACCAATTCCCATTTTTTGGAGGGCTCATGTGGGGTGGGATAAGTGTCGTTGCCCTAAGGATAGCCAAGAAGTTTTCTCTTAGTAACATTATGACAGCCTTATTAAGTGGATGGCTGATTGTGAGTATGGATTTACTTTTAGATGTAGTGGCTATTAGGCTAGATGGTGGATTTTGGGTATGGGATGGTCGTTCTATAAATCTAGATATCAACCACCATATGTTTATGTCTGTAATTTGGGTAAATTTTTTGGGTTATATGTTCGAAGTGCCTTCGATTATATTTATGACCTTAAAAAGTTGGGAAAAAGATGGAGATCAGGAGAAGGTAAGGTTTTTAAGGTCAATTCTTATTGGACTAGGAGGAGTGGCTTTTGTAGGTGTTTGTAGCTATATTTCATTACTTTTAAATAAAATCACTGACGAATGGTTCGCTTATTTATCTTTTTTAACTATATGGATATTTGTTTTAATGAAATTATTAGCTTATCTAATAGATAAAAGAAAAAATATAATTATAAGTCATAAAAAAGACTGGACTGTAATCATATTTTGGTTTTGTATCTACATCTATTGTATTGGCGGATTATTTAAACTTGGAATAATAAAGGACCTTCCTATTTATGGATTATTTGCCTTACTTTTATTTATTTTGACAATGGTTTTAGCAATCGTAGAAATAAAAGATAAGCCCAAAGCTATAAAATAATTTTGATTTTAAGATGGGGGATTATATGGGAGAAATTATAGAGTTTCCAGCCTATAAAGAAGCAAAGGAAAAATTAATAGAACTTAAAAAAACTTTAGCAGAATTGGTTTTTGAGAAAGACAATTTAAAATTTGTTATTTGTGAAAATATCAAAACTCAATATATGCTTAATTTTGGAAGTCTTGAATACAATTTTTATAAGGCTTACTGCAAATATCTCCGCCTAAGGAGAAAGAAAGAGATGATTCATGCAAATATGTATCATGGATATTCATAATTTTGACTTTGAATTAATTAAAGGATATCACTGCTTTATAATAGGCCATCGTATAAAAGATAAGAAATTATTGGAAAGTTAATAAATAAAAATTTAAGCACAAATATAGATACTTTAATGTATTTTGAGAGAAAGCAAATCTTTGGAGAAGACTAATCTCTAAAAAGTCAAAAGGCGAAATAGAAATAGAGTCAAGCAAAATAGATAGGCTTAAGATTGTATATGACCTTGCAATGATATCAAGTCTAAAAGCAAAGTCAATAAACTATCTGATATCAGATGATGAATATTTTACTGAATATTAAGTAGAAGATTTAGATAATATTTTTTCAGGCAAAAGTCTATTTGCTCCTTCTGATTGGAAAAAAATTAGAGATGGATAAATGATTTACTTAAATTGCTAAAATGATTTTTGCAAATAAAATAATAAAGAAACTCATAATTTAAAAATTTAAAATAGGGAGAGATGATGGTTAAGGTTAGGAAAAGAAATTTATTATTGATAGCTGGCTTTGTTTGGTTTATGGCTGGTTTTAATGTTGCGAGACTTGGGATTTTAGTTTATGGGTCTATCGATCATGTTTGGTATTTATATTGCCTAAGTCTTCTTGTTTTTATGGTTTTTGGTAGAATGTTTTTAAAGATGACTAAAAATCACACAAAAAGAATTATGGCTTATGATACTTATGTGCCTTTTTGGAAGTTTTTTGATAAGAAATCTTATTTGATTATGGCTTTTATGATGAGCTTTGGGATTGGCCTTAGAGCATCGGGCCTAGCCCCGGATTTTTTTATAGGATTTTTCTATACTGGCTTGGGCTTTGCACTAGCTTTAGCTGGTATTGTTTTTGTTAAAAATTATTTTGTATCTGGTAAATAAAATTAGAAATGGCTCTTAGGATGAGAAATCTTAAGAGTCATTTTTAGTTAGAATTTAATAAAAACCAATTTACCTTACTAAAATCACGGTATAATGATGGTGATAATAAGTATCAATTTATAAGATTTTATAATGTGACGAGGGTGTGATATGAGTTTAACTTATAAATTAGCAGCATGTCTTGTAAGAATGCTTGGTGTCAAAAAAATGTTTTTAAAGAACAAAGAAGAAATGCTTGAGTATGCAAGGGGAGAAAATGCAAAAGAAGTATTTGATTTAGCTAAGGCTATAAAGAGAGCTAAGAGAAGAAATTATTATCTTATTGATAAAGATGTGATGGGCTATAGGCTAATATCATATCAAAAAAATGAAAATCCTACTGCTGATGCTGTATTTTATTTATTCGGTGGTGGAATGATTACCCAGCCTAATAAATTAGATTTTTCTTTGGCAGAAAGAATCATGGAGAAAACTAATAAGGATGTGTGGTTTTTATTTTATCCTCTTTGTTCAGAAGATGTAAAAGTAGATAAGACTTATGAGGTATCTTTAAGAGCTTATGGTGTAATGACAAAAACTTATAAGGCAGAAAATATAAGTGTCCTAGGATTTTCATCAGGGGCTGATCTTGCCATTGGGATTTTTTTACACAATAATGCTTTGGGTAGGTCTTACCCTATGCCAGGGAAAATAATATCTGTATCTCCAGGAGGGATTCCTGACCTAAACTTACCCGAAAATAAGGAAATATGGGAAAAAGTAAATGCGATTAAATCTAAAGACGTAATGATAGAGCCTACATATCTAATAACTGCAAGGGAAATCTTAAAGGGAGATAAAGATTTGCCTGAGTATATGCTTGATGGGACTAAGGGAGATTTTTCCGACTTCCCAAAGACGTATTTTTATTATGGGTCAGATGAATGTCTTTATGCCTATGCAGATGAGTTTAAAAAAGCTATGGAAAATTATAAAGCGCCATATGAAATTGTTGTTGGCAAGGGAATGTGCCACTGTTATCCTTTGGTGAGATTTTTTAAAGAGGGTAGAGATGCCCAGGATGAAATAATAGAATTACTGAAGTATTGAATTTATATTAGTTTAAAGTCGATTACGGAAGTCTTTAAGGAGGGTCTTAATGCTTGTAATTGAATTAATTATCCTATGCCTAATATTTTTTGGCCTATGTTATTTAGGCACGGGAACAGATGATAAAAATTTAAAAAACTATATGTCTTATCCAGATGAGGTCCAATCAAAAATTAAAGACATAGTAGATTATCAAGGAAGTTTTAAAGAGAAAAGTAAGATTTCAACATTTGTAGGGAATTTTATAATTTTTTCACTTGTGTTTTTCTTCTTAGGCTTAAAAATACGACAAGAAGGCTTTATGCAAAATTTCATATCCTTATTAATTTTAGGCCAAGGTCTGAATCTTTTTGATCTAATCATAATTGATCTCTTGTGGTGGAGAAATACAAAGAGAATTAGATTTACAAAAATCCCAGAAAAAAATCTTTATCAAAATCCAAAAAAACATATAGAAACCTTTTTAAGGGCCATGCTTATGTATTTTCTTATAGCCTTGGTAGATGGCTATATTTTGACTTTATTTTAAAAAGGTGGAAGTATGAAATTTATCACTTACGGAAATAAAGATAATAAGTCACTCCTATTTATCCATGGTCTAGCATCAAGTGCTAACTTGTGTTTTGGAGGACTTTTGCCTTATTTAAAAGATTATTATGTGATTTTAGTAGAGCTTGATGGGCATTGTCCAAGTGATGAAAATGACCTAAATAGTATGGGAGAAGAGATATCTAAGATAGAAAATTACATACTAAAAAACCTAAAGGGAAATTTATATGGCCTTTGTGGCTTTTCTATGGGAGGAACCCTTGCAGTAGATTTAATTAGTAGGGGAAATATTTGTGTTGAAAAAGTCTTACTAGATGCTCCTATAACCGCGGAATTGGGATGGAAGGCTTATCCCTATACCCAGGCTTTTATCATTGGCACAACCATGATCAAAAAATCAATCTCTATTCCTAAATTTATGATTGATTGGCTTATGGGAAAAGATAATGATAGTGTAATTGAAATGACTTATAAAAAGATAAGTAAAAAATCAATTAAAAATGTGTGTAAGTATATTTTCCATTATCAAATAAATGAGAATTTAAGAAATTTTCATAAACCTGTCCTATTTTGGCGAGGAAGGCAAGAGCAAGTCCCAGAAATTAGCCAGGACAATTTAATGAAATATTTACCACAAATGAAGGTGGAAATATTTGAAGGAATGGGACATGGACAATATTTACACGAGCATCCAGCAGCCTATGCTGAAAAATTAAAAGTATTTTTTAATGACTAAGGAGATTTATGAAATATTTTACAAAAGAATATAACAAGTATCTAACAATAAGAGTAAGTGAATCAGGACTTGTATTGTACGATGAAGAAAAAAGGGCTTTGGGTTTAGAAAAATGAATGTAGAAAAAACTAGACAATTTTATAAAGATTATGATGACCTATGTGATTGTGCCTATTGCAAAAATTATATAAAAGAAATTAAGAAGGCTTATCCAGACTTGGATGCTTACTTAGATAAGTTTGGAATTGATATAGAAAAGCCCTGGGAAATTCTGCCAGGAGAGGTCTCTGATGAAATGATTGAATATCTAGGAGCCCAGTATATTCTTATTGGAAATAAAAATTATTTTAAAAAGGTAAAGTTAGGAGATATAGCAATAGACCTTGCAAAATCTTTCCCAGATCCTGGTTTAGATTGCGACCATTATGTGATAGAAGTAAGACCAATAAAATTACAATGGACAGTAGAAGGAGAAATATGAAAAAAATTTATAAAGAATTTTCAGAAATAAATGGCCAATACATTGAAGAAATACCGGGTCAAGCACGTTTTGGATATGGCTTATCCGATATGGATGACTTTTTTGAGATAGAAGATATCATCAAATATGATGGATTCTATAAGGGATCTCTAATAAGATTTTATGATTACCAAACAGGGAAAGTTTACCTGCCTTTTGACTTAAAAGAAAACATAGCCTACGGGAGGCCAATTTATATAGGAGATATTTTTTACATCTTGCAAGTAGACTTTAATGAAGGTTTTGCAAATATATATAAGTATTATCCAGGGGAAAGCTTGGAAAAAATTTTTGATTACAAAATCAAAGACCTATCAACCTACAATCTTTCTCTTATTGGTTTAGACCTCCATCTAATAAGCCAAGATTCTAACAAGTTTGAAATTTATTATCCTTATAGGAAGACTGTTAAACTTGCCGAAAACGAGTCAGTTCTTTTGATAGATGATGGTAAGGTTTATATTAATGCTTGGATTGAAGAAGGCTGGGATGAGGAAAATGATATAGCAAGTGAAGATTATTCCTATTATGATAAGCTAATCATAAAAGACTTGGAGTCAAATATTATCGATGAAAGGGTTGGAAATCTCCATCAAAGTCAAGATGGGACTTGGTGGGTATCTTAGAAAAATGGCAAATCTGGATATATTCTTAACCGATTATGAAATATATAAGGCAAATCCAAAATGGTGGCTAGAAATTTTCGATATTTTCTTAAAGTCAGGATTAAGATTCAAAGCAAGTTTTGAACGAAATCGAACTTATATTTTGGATATCCACTCTAATTATGATAATGACCTTAAAATTACTATAGAAAAAAATATAATTTATCTTGAAGGAATATTTAATAGAAAAATGATAAATTATTTTAAGGCAACCTACAAAGTCGTAAACGGCGTTGGAATAGATTATTATAGTCCATTTTTAACTCTTGAAATTGGAAAAAATTATTGTAGTGCCCATTACGGGAACGAGCTTTATCTGACAGACCTAAGCATGGATGAGTTTGACAAGGTCATGAAAATAATAAATCCTTTAAGGGAATATTTTAAAATTGATATTATTTAAGGAGGGGAAATGATTTTATATTTTTCTGCTACAGGAAATAGTGAATATTTGGCGAAATCACTTGGTGACGAGCTCGGGGATGAAGTTGTGGACTTATTTTCTTATATAAAAGAGGGCAAACTTGGTGTTTTTGAATCTGACAGTCCCTTTATTCTTATTACTCCAACTTATTCTTGGAGGATTCCTTTATTTTTATCTGAATATCTTTTAACTTGTGATTTTAAGGGAAGTAAGGATTTTTATGTGGTTATGGATTATGGGGATTCTTGCGGAAATGCCTATAATTACATAAAAGAAGATTTACATATGTTAGGCCTTAATTTCAAGGGGCTTTATGGGATAAAAATGCCTGAAAATTATATCATGCTTTTTGATCTTAATAGCCCGGAAACAAATAAGAAAATAATCGCAAATGCTAAAAATGATATAGAAAAAATTGCAAGATACATAAAAAATAAGGAAGAGTTTCCAAAAAGTAAAGTTGGATTAGTCGGTAAATTTCAATCTGCGATTATTAATCCTATTTTTTTCAAGTTTATTGTTAAGGATAAGAAATTTTATGCGACTGACGAGTGCATATCTTGCGGGCTTTGTTCTAAGGCCTGTGTTTTAAATAATATAAGCTATAAGGATGGCAGACCGGTTTGGAATGGTAGATGCACTCATTGCTCTGCTTGTATTTCAAAATGCCCTAAGGCTGCTATTGAATATGGCAAGAAAACTAATGGGAAGAAGAGGTATTTATTAAGTAAATTACTAGATAGTAAGAATCAAAATAACGATATAAAATGTAAATAGTTATAAGTTTATTTTTAACTTTATATAAAATAATGTTAAAATATGGTTAGAGCTTGGTAGATAGAATTTTTTAGAAGGTTGTTTGTCAAAAAAATGCCAAATTTTATCAAATCATGATTAATTTATCTGGTGTAGGGTATATATAAAATAGCTAGCTTATAACAAATTATGTCTTATGATAGACTTAGATAATAAATTTTAATCTAATCCAAGGGGGATTTATGAAACTATTTGATTTTACAGATAAAGAACAAGATGAAATAAAAAAAGGACTTGAGACAGCAGAAATAAGTGATGAAGAAGCAGGTCAAAAAATATTGGATTTAGTTCCAGAGGAGTGGATCAAGAAAATTCCATTTTTTATTAGAAACCATTCTACAAGTAAGACTATAGAAAGGATCGCAAATGAGTTCCCTGACCTATATGAAGTTGCTAAAAGGCCTGGTGACCTTCCAGAAAAGGAGAGGGAAGAACTAAGGAAGATTATTACAGATATATTTAAGGAAAAGATGGAAAAACATAATATTAAATAGATTTGATTTTTAAATTTATAAGATAATAGTCGAATATTAAGCCAATAATTATGGCATAAAAATAGCATCTAGGTTTACTGGATGCTTTTTAACTAACTAATTTTACTCTTCTACAACCGTTAGCACAAGGAGCCTAGAATTTTCCATTTAGTAGGTGCAGGTTATAAGGCTGATAAGCCTTAGACTGTAGACAAAGTAGATGAAAAACACAACTTCATCTACTTTTTCTATGCGATAAATCCTTAAATCAAGCCATCTATAGGTATAAATATACGAAAGATGGAGGAAGTTATGATCTATGAAAACGAAAAGAATAATACTGAGCAAGTTCAAATGGTATCAGTAGAACAACTAGTCCCAAAAGACCACATATTAAGGAAAATAGATAAATACATAGACTTTAACTTCATATACGACCTAGTAGAAGATAAATACTCACAAACAACAGGTAGACCAAGTATCGACCCAGTAGTCTTAATAAAACTTGTAATCCTACAATACTTCTTCAACATAAACAGTATGAGACAAACAATAAGAGAAAAGGAAGAATTGATAAAGAATCATTCTATCCAAAACAATACAAATATGATGAAACAAACGACTGCTAAATATGCCCGGAAAACAAAATCCTTCTCCACTCAACAACAAACAGAGAAGGCTATAGAGTATATCAGAGCAAGAAGAGCCTATGTGAAAACTGTCCAAGTCTAAGAAGAGGTACAAGAAGTAAAAGCAATGTAAAAGTAATAACCAAACATATCTGTCAAGAATACATAGACAACTGTGAATGGTACAGATTAACCAAAGCTGGAAAATCTGAATACAAGCAAAGAAAAGAAACAATAAAAGACAATTTTGAAGTGCAAAAGAATACCGTAGCTTCAGATATACTAACATGATAGGAAAAGCTAAAATGAGTATGAAAGCGGCACTAACTTTTGCGTGATTAAATATGAAAAAACTAGAAAAATTACTAGATAGATTAGATGAAAATATAGGTAAATTCACTCCATTATTTGAAAAAATAATATATTTTAGGATAAATATAGAAAAAAGCGTCGACTGGCCAGGTGTATTAGTGGGTTTGTCAACTCTCTGAGATAACACATAAGTTATCTTTTATAAATTATATCACAAAAAAATAAAAGAGAAGATGTAAAAGGAAAATTCAATAATACATGACATTTAAATCTTTTTCATATATTTTATCAAATGTATTGACATTGTTTGTAAACCGAAATATTATATAAAATATAAAACATTGGTGTTTTATATTTTACTCGATCATCGAGGGTGATCCTGTTTTATATTTTATAATCAGGGATTTCTCGCAAACGCGAGGGTATTTTTAAAACCTCTTTCAATAAGCGGATAAACAGGATCTCGCCTCTAGGCTATTAGAATTATTTGTAGGTAAAAATTATGGATTATAAGAAATTATGGGCTAAGAAAAAACGCATTGACGATCAATTTTATTGGTTGCCACTTTATATTCATCTTAAAGAAACTGGATTAATTGCAGGAGCTTTGTGGGACCATTGGCTAAGTGCTGGTGTTAAGGATATGATATCAAAAATTCTTACAGATAATTATGGGGTAGATGACGGTTATGGAAAGAAATTAGCCATATTTTTAGGAGCAACACACGATTTAGGCAAAATTTCTGCAAGTTTCGCATTTAAGAAAACCTTTCCAAGAGATAATTCTTTAGATGAATTTATATATGATTTGTTAAGCAAGGGCGGATTTTATTATGATGGCAGAGATTATGGTAATCTCAGGCATAATTACTTGAGTGAATATATTTTATATAAGTTTGGTGCTAATTCTACTGTTGCTTGCCTTGCTGGAGCTCATCATGGTAGACCAATGTCTGAAAAGACAAAAAATCTTGGAACTAAGTATATTGAAGAAATCTACCAGACTAACGACCCTAATAGTAAAACTTATGAGGAACGGGAAAATATACATAGGTATTTTTTTGAGACAGCACTTAAAGATAGCGAAATAAATGATGTAAAAAATTTGCTTATTTTACCTCAAAATGTCCAGGTAATTTTTTCAGGTCTTTTGATTTTTGCTGATTGGTTGACGAGTAATGAAACCTATTTTCCCCTCATAAAGGTAGATGAACAGGCTTGTGTTGATGATAGGATTGAATTAGGATTGCGTAAATGGTTAGACGAAAAAAATCCTACTTGGAAGCCTTACGAGATTTATCATCCTGAAACTTTTAAAAAAAGATTTGAAAATAAACCAAGATATGATCAAAACCTAGTTGGAGAGATAGTCTCTGATATTTCAGACCCAGGCATAATAATTTATGAGGCAATGACAGGTTCTGGAAAAACTGAAGCAGCTCTTATGATGGCTGAAATATTGGCGAACAAGGCGAAAAGGAGTGGCATATATTTTGCACTTCCAAGTCAAGCTACATCTAATGCTATATTTTCGAGGATGAAAAAATGGTTGAATAATTTATCTAAACTTGATAAGACAAAGAAAGCTATAAGGTTAATACATGGCAAGGCCTACCTTAATAGTGAGTATGAGTCGCTTAAGGAGTCGGAAAATATCTTTGATGGTGAAGGAGGAGTAGGAGTTAATAGCTATTTTGCTGGAAGAAAATTATCCATACTTGATGATTTTACTATAGGAACTATTGACCAATTACTTCTTTTATCTCTAAAACAAAAACACCTCATGTTAAAGCACTTAGGCCTAGCAAATAAGGTTGTTATTATTGATGAAGTGCACTCCTATGATGCCTACATGAGTGTCTACCTAGAAGAAGCAATAAAATGGCTTAGTTCCTATAAGGTTCCAATCATAATCTTATCTGCAACCCTCCCGATATCTAAACGAAATAGTTTGATAAAAGCCTATGTCCAAGGTCAAGGCAAAGTACATGATTTTATATACCCTAAAGATTTTGAAGAAAATTATTCATATCCTCTTTTAACATATTCTGATGGGAAAAATATTAAGCAATTTACTGATTTTGAGAAAAATAAAGATAAAACTATTGAATTAATTAAATTTAATAAGAATGAATCTGATTTAATTATTGAAAAAATAAAAGGAATATCAGAGGATGGTGGGATATTTGGAATTATAGTGAATACAGTTAGGAAAAGCCAAGAACTTGCTAAAAAATGTATTGATCTTTTTGGAGATGAGAATGTAGAGCTTCTTCACTCAGCTTTCATTGCTGAAGATAGGTATGAAAAAGAAAACAGGCTAATGAAAATTGTTGGAAAAAGTGCAAATAGGCCTAAGTTTAAAATTCTCATAGGGACTCAGGTTATGGAACAGTCGCTGGATATTGATTTTGATGTATTATTTACAGAACTCGCTCCTATAGATTTGTTAATACAAAGAATAGGCAGACTTCATAGACATGAGGAAAATGATAGACACAGACCCGGTAATTTTAAAAATCCAAAATGCTATGTCTTATCTTGTTCTTCATACGAATTTGATAAGGGTTCTACTTATGTTTATAGTCCCTATATATTAATGAGAACTGAATATTATTTACCAAGTGACCTTAAATTGCCTAAAGATTTACCTAAGTTAATTAGTCAAGTCTATGGTGATGAAGATTTAATGCTTGAACAAAATGACATGATCAATTATATGACTTATAAAAAAGATTATGAATATAAATTGAAAAATAAAAAAGATAAGGCCAGAGTTTATAGGATTTCAGATCCAAAGCATACTATAAAAGAAAGAAATAATATAAAAGAATGGATTGTAAATCCTAAAGCAGATGCAGAAATCTCTGATCTTAAAGCGTCAGCTCAAGTTCGTGACAGTGCTGATAGTATAGAATTAATATGCTTAAAGAAAATTGGAGATGGCTATGGACTAATTGATAGTGATAAAAAAATAGAAAACATTGATGAAGCTCTTGCCAGGAAAATTGCTAATCAAACCATAAGACTTCCACTTGCGGTAGCAAATACTAAGTCTATAGATAAAATAATTAGAAATTTAGAGATGACTTATATAAAAAAGTTAAAGGAATGGGATAACCATAAGTGGCTTAAAAATAATTTGGCAATAATCTTTGATGAAAATCTAAAATATGAAATGGAAGATTATATTTTAATTTATGATAAAAAATTAGGATTAATTTATGAAAGAAAGGAGTAAATATGGGAAGGTTTAATCTAATTGATGATCCTTGGATAGAGGTTTTATTAGATAAGAAGGGATCTAGAAAGTTAGTAAGTCTTAGACAAATATTTGAGAATTCTGCAGATTATATTGATATTTGCGGAGATATGTATATTCAAGATTTTGCTGTAATGAGGCTGGTTTTAGCTATTATGCACACAGTATTTTCAAGATATGACGCAGATGGAAATCCTTATGATTATCTAAAAATAAATGATAAGATGCAGCAGCTAGAAAAAGTAGATGAAGATGATTATGAAATTTATAAGGATGATTTATTAGATACTTGGGAAAATATTTGGAAGATGGGTAAATTTCCTCAAATAATAATAGATTATCTGGAATGTTGGAAAGATAGTTTTTATCTTTATGATGATAAAAGACCCTTTTATCAAGTGACAGATGAATATATGAGTCTAGACAAAATAAAGGGTAAAACTATTGGACAGATATCAGGAAAAAATATTAATAGAACTATAACTGAGTCGGATAATAAAATTGCATTATTTGCGCCAAAGTCAGCAAATGAAAATAATAAAGAAATTTTGACAGATGATGAAATTGCTAGATGGCTAATAACTTTTCAGTCTTATACAGGTTTAGCTGATAAGACAGTTTATGGTAAAGAAAAATATAAGCGCCGCAATTCAAAAGGTTGGCTTTATGACTTAGGAGCAATATTTTTCAAGGGTTCAAATCTTTTTGAGACATTGATTTTAAATTTTGTGATATATAACAAGTCATCCGACGAATACACTTATAATATCCAAAAACCAGCTTGGGAATTGACCGATGATAAACTAATTAATTTTCACCTTGACTTTGAAAAAAATATTGATAATATAGCTGGTCTTTATACCGCTTACTCTAGAGCGCTTTTTATAGATCCTAATCATAAACAAGAAGAGCCTTTTTCTATGAAATTAATCAAACTTCCAGAAGTTAATCATGCCGATAATTTTCTAGAGCCAATGACATTATTTAAATATAACAATACTGGAGAAAATAAAGGACAATTCACTCCGAAAAAACATCCAGCAAATCAATCTATGTGGAGATACTTTGGACAAATTAAAATGTCATACGAAAATTACGAATCTGAAAATAAAGATGCAACATATAGAAAACCAGGAATTATTTATTGGTTTGATGAGATTTCTGATATAGTAGATTTGGAAAAAATATCTTTAGTAGCCTTAAGCCTAGAAGATGATGGCAATGCTACATCTTGGGTTCCAATAAATGAAATATATGACAGGATGAATATGAATATTGATGTATTTATAGATGACCTTGGAGAGGGATGGATATTTAGAATTAATAAAATGGTTGACTACACTAAAAAAATAGTAGGAGGCATATACGGAGGATTCCTTAAAGATATTGAGGCAATTAGAAATCTGAAAAAGAGCGATTTTGCAAAAAACAAGGTTGAGCAAATGTACGCTATAATAGATAAACCTTTTAGAGATATGATAGAAGCAATTAATAAAGAAGATTCAATGATAGATACCGAGGTGAAATGGAAGTGTGAATTGAATCATTTAATATATAGAGAAGCGAAAAAAATATTTGAAGAAGCTGGAGCAAGTGATTACACTATGAAACAAATAGTAAGCAAAGATAAGGATGGTAAAGAGAAGAAAGAGCCAGCAAATATAGCCACAGCCTTTAACAAGCTTTGTGCAATATTATATAAATATGGAAAGGAGGAAGACGATGGAAAGAAATAGTATATATAAAGTGAGCAAAAAGATAATAATATACTTAAACGAAACGAGGAAAAATCCATCAACTAAGGCAATTTTAGCAAATTTAAGGAATTCTTCTAATAGACCTATTGGAGAAAATATTGAATCGTTAGCTTTTATATTTTCGATGGTGCCAGAAGAAGAGCTTGGGATAAGTTATAAGCTAAATTCCTTTGAAGATACGCTATTGACGGTATTACAACTTTATGCTTTATATCAACAAGGAAAAGATGAACAGGTGATATTTAATGAAGAAGGTCAAAGTAAAAGTTTTGGAATTAGTCTTAAGTCTATAAAAACATCTGAAAAAGATGAAAGTAACTCCACAGATCTTAGGTTTAATGCTTTGATAAGTGCAAGTGATTTTAATGAGTTAAAACACCATTTAAGACAGCTAATAAAAATTTTGCGTTCAAAAACAGATGATAAAGTTGATTTTCCGACTCTCGCTAAGGATTTATACGAATATAAAAAATATAATAGCAAGGATTCCATTAGAATAAAATGGGCAAGAGATTATTATAGAAGTAGTAAAAATGAAAATAATAAAGGAGAAAATGATGAAAAATAGACTATTTTTAGATGTACATGTAATTCAAACACTACCACCAGCAAATATTAATAGGGATGATACAGGAAGTCCTAAAACAGCTCAATATGGCGGAGTAACAAGATCTAGAGTTAGCTCTCAATCTTGGAAAAAAGCTGTTAGAGCATATTTTAATGAACATGGAAATTTAGAAAATCAAGGAGTAAGAAGTAGAAATTTAGTTAAATTCATAGCTGACAAAATAATAGATTTAGACCCAAGTAAGAGTGAAGAAGATGCAATGAAATTAGCAGAAGATAGCTTGAATAAAGCTAAGATTTCAACAAAAGATGGTAAAGTAAAAGCTTTATTTTTCATCAGTGACAAGCAAGCAGAAAACTTTGCTAAAGCAAGTTTGGATGGTATCAAGGATAAAAAAATCTTACAAGAAATATTAAATGATAATCCATCAATAGACATCTGTTTATTTGGTAGGATGGTGGCAGATGACCCAACTTTAAATGAGGATGCATCATGTCAATTTGCTCACGCAATTTCAACTCACCCTATAGAAAGAGAATTTGATTTTTATACAGCAGTAGATGATCTAGCACCAGATGATAATTCAGGCGCAGGAATGTTAGGAACAATTGAATATAACTCATCAACAGTATATAGGTATGCTAATATAGGACTTCATGAATTTAGAAATCAATTAGGTGATGACGATGCCTTTGCTTATGCAGTTGGCTTGTTTATTGAAGGTTTCTTTAAGTCAATGCCAACAGGAAAGATCAATACTTTTGCAAACCAAACCTTGCCATCTGCTATAGTATTATCGCTTAGAACAGACAGACCTCTAAATTTGATAACAGCCTTTGAAAAACCTATAAGATCAAATGATGGTTATGTAGAAAAATCAATCATAAAGCTAAGCGATGAGTATGAGAAATATAACAAAATACTCGAAAAACCTATATATTCATCATATTTAATTATAGATGACGACGAATTTAGTAATTTTGGTAAAAAAGAAGAATCTCTAGAATCATTAATAGAAAATCTTAAAGTAAGTCTAATAGAATATCTTAAATAGGACTTAGAAATGAAAACTATATTATTAAAACTAGCTGGCCCTATGCAAGCATGGGGTACAAGCTCAAAGTTTGAGACAAGGTATACTGACTATTATCCTTCAAAGTCAGGAATTATTGGGCTTGTAGCTGCTAGTATGGGCCTAAAAAGAAATGATAAAAATATAGAGGAATTAAATAAGATAGACTTTGCAGTAAGGATTGACCAAGAAGGAAAAATTCTAAGAGATTATCATATAGCAGCAAAATATAAGAAGAATGGAAGTCTTGAAAGAAATTATGTGACTAATAGATATTACCTAGAGGATGCTGTCTTCGTAGTAGCTTTAGGTGGCGAAGATGAATTTATTGAAGAAATTTATAAAGCCCTTAAAAATCCTTATTACCAACTTTTTATGGGAAGAAGGTCTTGCCCAGTTCAAGCAGACTTTATATTAGGCTTATATGATGAAGATATAATGAATTTGATAAAAAAATATCCTTGGCAAGCAAGTAATAATTACAAGAAAGCAAATCCAATTTATAGGGCAAATATTTACTCGGATGCAGATTTAGTAGACGGAAAAGAAAACATAAGAAATGACAGGGTCATAACATTTTCACAAGAATCTAGAAAGTTTGGAATAAGGTATGAAACAAGAACGTATGTAGATATGTTTTTTGAAAATCAGACTGACCATGATATATTTGCAAAACTTTAAGGAGAAAATATGTATTTATCAAGAGTAGAATTAGATATATACAATAGGAAAAAAATAAGAGACTTAAGAGATTTAAATTCCTACCATGGTTTTGTAGAATCTTGTTTTCCTGAAGAAATAGATAAAGAAATTAGAACTAGAAAACTCTGGAGAATAGATAATATTTCTGGGAAAAAATACCTATTAATACTCAGCCAAACAAGGCCAAATCTTGAAAGATTAGAAAAATACGGAATAAAAGATTCTGGGGAAAGCAAGTTATATGATGCTTTTATAGGAAAACTTGAAAATGGAATGAAAGCTAGATTTAGAATCAAATTAAATACTGTATTTTCAAAGGCTAACGGTCAAAAAACAAGAAGAGGTAGGATACTACCTGTAAAAAATGAAAATCTTGGGAAATTTTTCTTAGAAAGAGCTGAGAAAAATGGTTTTATAGTAGAAGATAATGAGTTTTCGATTTCAGATATTGGGAGTCTAGATTTTAAAAGGGAAGACAATAAAGTTTATCAATTATCTTCTGCTACTTATGAGGGGGTTTTGACTATAAAAGACATTAATCAATTTAAAAAAGCATTAATAAATGGTATTGGAAGAAAAAAGGCTTATGGATTTGGCTTATTGACAGTGATTCCTTATGACAGATAAATATTTTAATTCGAAGATACAGATAAATGAACTACCCAGAATATCTGATAGGGTTAGCTTTATCTATATAGAAAGATCAAAAATAAATAGAATAGATAGTGCAATAACCTCTACTGATTCAAGAGGGATGGTAAAAATTCCAGCAGCAATGATAGGAGTACTTCTTTTAGGACCAGGAGTAGAAATAACTCATAGAGCGGTTGAATTATTAGGAGATACTGGAACATCTATAATTTGGGTAGGAGAAAATGGTGTAAGAAATTACTCAAATGGCAGACCATTAGCTAGTTCTACGAAATTTTTGGAAAAACAGGCGAAATTAGTATCTAATAGTAGAACTAGACTAAAAGTAGCCAGAAAAATGTATCAAATGAGATTTAAAGATGAAAATGTTGAAAATTTAACTATGCAACAATTACGTGGAAGAGAAGGCTCTAGAGTAAGAGGGGTATATAGAAAATATTCCAAAGAATATGAAATAAAATGGCAAGGAAGAAATTATAAAGTAGAAGACTTTAAGGATTCTGACTTAATAAATCAAGCACTATCTGCATGTAATGTATGTTTATACGGAATATGCCAAAGTGTAATACAAGCATTAGGGATGTCAAGTGGTCTTGGATTTGTTCATACCGGACACGACAAGTCTTTTGTTTATGATATAGCAGATCTTTATAAGGCTGAAATAACAATCCCACTAGCATTTAAAATTACGAGTGAATTTGAATCAAGTGAAGATATATCCCGTGAATGTAGACTAGCCATGAGAGATATTATTAGAGAAAAGAAATTAGTCAGCAAAATAAATAAAGACTTACAATATCTAATGGAAATAGATAAAGAAGAAGCATTCGAATTTGATAATATCTATTTGTGGGATGAAAAAGAAGGCCATGTAGCCTACGGAATAAGCTATGAGGAAAGAGACTAATGCCGCTAACTGTGATAACCTTATCAAAAGTGAAAAATTCTCTAAAGGGAGATTTAACAAAATGGATGCAAGAAATAGATACAGGTGTATATGTAGGAAACTTCAATAGCAAGGTTAGAGAAAATTTGTGGCAAAGGGTAATTGAAAATATTGATGATGGAACTGCAACCTTAACCTATGCATATCGAAATGAAATAGGATATGAATTTAAATGCATAAATACAAATAGGAATCCTGTTGATTTTGACGGTATACCTCTAGTATTAATTGAGAGTAAGAAAGACGATAGAGAAAAAATAAAATTTGGTTTCAGCAAACAAGCGAAAACTAGGAAGGCAAAAAAATATGCTAGTGGAAAGTCAACGAACATTTATGTAGTTGTAGATATAGAAACTAGCGGCCTAGATTACAAAACAGATAAAATTATAGAGATAGGTGCAGTAAAGACTAATTCAAAAGGAGAAATATTAGATGATTTCTCATATATTATAAAGCAAGATATAAAATTAAACAAAGAAATTGTTAATTTAACAGGAATAAATGAAGAAGATTTGGCTGATGGAAAGGATGAAAAAGAAGCTCTCGAGGAACTTATTAAATTCATAGATAATTATAAACTAATTGGATATAATTTTTCTTTTGATTTAAAATTTTTAAATAATAGCCTTAAGCAAAATGGAATACAAGAGATAAGAAATCAATTCTATGATCTAATGGACTATGTAAAGAAAGAAAATTTATTTATGAAAAATTACAAACTCCAGACCGCCTTAAATAAATACGGTATAGAGCATACGCAAAAGCACCGAGCCCTAGATGATGCAAGAATAACTGCAATGTTATCTAGCAAAGTGAATGAATTTTTGAAAAAAATAAATTAAAAGATTGAAAAATAGAGGAAAATTTAGTGTATTCCCCGCACACGCGGGGGTGATCCTCCTAGCAAGGTTATATATGTCGGTGCTGGTACGTATTCCCCGCACACGCGGGGGTGATCCTCCTGTCTAACGGTTTCAATCTCACCTGTAATAGTATTCCCCGCACACGCGGGGGTGATCCTAATTTGAATTTTCACTAAAAAGATTAATCATAGTATTCCCCGCACACGCGGGTGTGAACCTAGTTTTGAAATAGGTGCTAATGAACAATTAGCTATTTCTATTGCAATCGAGCCTTAACTAGTTAATTATTTTTAAATTTATTAAGCTTTGAATTTTCGAAAGTTACTTAAGTTATAATACATTTTGCTATATTTTTTTTAAAAAAAATATGATATAATGAAAAAAATAATCAATTTTTAAAAATAGAGAGGTTTATATGAAAAGAAATTTTAAGATTGTAGCTATGACTATGCTTTGCGGTCTTGTTTTTGTGGGTTGTGGAGCTAAGGGTAATGATGCTAAGGATGTTAAAGACGAGGCTAAGAGCCAGGTGGATCAAGCCAATAAGGAAGATAAGAAAGATTTGACTGTTTTTGCGGCGGCTTCTATGACTGAGTCTTTGACTGAGATTAAGGCTGAGTTTGAAAAGGAAAACCCTGGTGTGAACCTTGTTTTCAACTTTGATTCTTCTGGCACTCTTAAGAGCCAAATTGCTGAGGGAGCAAACTGCGATGTCTTTATTTCAGCTGCTTCTAAGCAAATGGATGAGTTAGATCCTACCAGTGATAAGAAGGATTCTGACGTTGAGATTGATCCTGATTCACGTTTTGATCTTCTAGAAAATGAAGTGACCCTTGCTGTTAAGGAAGATTCTAGCAAGGATATCAAGTCTTTTGAAGATTTAAATACTGACCTTGTTGAAACTATTGCCCTAGGTAATGCTGATGTTCCTGTTGGTCAATATTCTGAATCTCTTCTCAAAAATATGGGCATTTGGGATGGTATCCAAAGCAAGGTTACTTTTGGTTCAAATGTTAAGGAAGTTACATCTTGGATTAGCGAAGGTGCAGTTGATTGTGGAATTATCTACTCTACTGATGCCAAGGCTGCTGGTCTTAAGCTTGTAGCTAAGGCTGATCCAAGCCTATTAGATAAGAAAGTAATATATCCTGCGGCTGTTCTTAAAGATAGCAAAAATAGGGAAGATGCTGATAAATTTATATCTTTTCTTAATAGCGATAAGGCCAAGGAAATCTTTGAAAAATACGGATTTAAACAGGCTGAATGATGGATCTATTTCCCTTATATAATTCTATAAGAATTGCAACGATTTCAACAATTTTTATATTTTTCCTAGGGATATTTTTAGCTTTTAAGATCAAAGACCTACCTCAAGGAGTAAAGGGCATACTCGATGTGCTTTTGACTATGCCTTTAGTCCTTCCGCCTACAGTCCTTGGTTTTTTTCTTTTAAAAATTTTAGGACCTAATAATTTTTTGGGGAAATTTTTTGCGAATTTCGATATAAAACTTATTATGAATTGGCAGGCGGCAGTTGTTGCTGGAATCCTGGTTGGATTTCCCCTTATGTATAGGACAAGCAGGGGGGCTTTTGAGGCTTTTGATGAAAACTTAAGTTTTGCTGCCCAAACCCTTGGTAAATCTAATACTTGGATATTCTGGAGGATTGTTCTTCCTAATTGCAAGACAGAGATTATAGCTGGGATAATTTTATCTTTTGCGAGAGCCCTTGGTGAATATGGAGCTACCAGTATGGTTTCAGGTTTCATTCCAAATAAGACTGCGACGATTTCAACAACTGTCTACCAATTTTGGAGGATTGGCCAAGACCAAATGGCCTATAGGTGGGTTATGATCAATGTTTTAATATCCTTTATTGTTTTGATTTCTATAAATTTATTTGAGAAAAGGAAGTCTTCCAGATGTTAGAGTGTAAGATTAAAAAAGCGTTTAAAAATTTTTATCTAGATACAGATTTTCTTATGGAAGATTCAAGGCTTGGGCTTTTGGGCCCTTCAGGCTCTGGGAAGAGCTTGACCTTAAAGGCTATAGCAGGTCTTATTAAGCCTGATTCAGGAAAGATTATCCTTAATGGTAGGACTCTTTTTGATTCTGAAAAGAAAATTAATCTAAAACCCCAAGAAAGACGTGTTGGCTTTCTTTTCCAAGATTATGCACTATTTCCCAATTTCACGGTTGAGGAAAATGTAAGAGCCGGTCTTAGGGATAAAAATTCAGCTGATATTAAAGAAAAATTAAATGAGATGAGAATCTTTCATATTAGGGATAAGTATCCAGACCAAATTTCAGGTGGAGAAAGGCAGAGGACTGCCCTTTGTAGGATTTTGGTCAATGATCCAGAAATCCTTCTCCTTGATGAACCTTTTTCTGCCTTGGATGAATATTTGAGGTCAGAAATTGAAGAAGAGGTTATGAAATTTATCGACACTTACAAGCTTAAAACTATTTTGGTTAGCCATAACAAGGAAGAGGTCTACAGGATATGCGATAGTATTGTAAGCATAAGTTCAGGAAAGACTAATTCTGTAAAGTCCAGAACTAATTTTTTTGAAAATCCTAATAATATTACAGAGGCTAAGCTTATTGGAATTAAAAACTTTTCGACTTTTGATATAAAAGATAATGAGATTTTCCTTAAGGCTTGGGGTATATCTATAAAGACGAGTCGTAAATTTGATGGTGATATCATCGCTATTAAGGATAAGGCCATGGAGCTTAGCAATCAACCTATAAATGAAAACTCTATTAGGATAAAATCTTATCGCTTAATTGAAAATATCAATTCTTGCCTTGTTATTTATAACGAAGATGATCAAATTTATGAAGATTTAAAGATTGAAATTAGCAAAGAAGGCTATAAGAAGCTTAAAGACGGACCGATTTTTTTAACAATAGATGAGGATGCGCTTATTTGTTTGGAAGAAGGATAAAATGAAGGATAAATTTGGAAGAGAAATTTCATATCTTAGGATATCTGTCACAGACAGGTGTAATTTTAGGTGCAAATATTGCATGGGTGATAGAGGAATAGACCTTCTAAAGCATGAAGATATCCTATCTTTTGAAGAGATTTGTCAAACTGTGGAGATAATGGTAGGTCTAGGAATAAAGAAAATAAGATTAACTGGTGGTGAGCCCTTTGCAAGACGTGGTCTAATGGACCTTGTAGAAATGCTAGCAAAAATTGATGGTATTGAAGATTTTGCCATAACTACAAACGGATCAATGGTCTATGACAAGCTTGAAAGGCTCAAAGAATTAGGGGTTACAAGGCTTAACTTTAGTCTGGATACCTTAGATAGGGATAAATTTAAGCAAATTACTAAATCTGATGGATTTGACGAGGTCATAAGGTCAATTAATAAGGCAATAGATTTAGGTTTTAAGGTTAAAATAAATGTTGTTCTTATAAAAGGATTTAATGATGATGAGGTCTCAGATTTTATAGCCCTAACCAAAGATAAATCAATCGAAGTTAGGTTTATTGAGCTGATGCCAATTGGTGCTGACCTTGCTTTTGATAGAAATAATTACAAGGAAAATTCACAAATTCTTAAAGATTATGAGAAGGAAGATCTGGGCTTTGATGGTGTTTCTAGGACTTATAAAATTGATGGCCATATAGGAAAGGTTGGCCTAATTTCACCCCTTAGCCATAAATTCTGTGGTGACTGCAATAGGATTAGGCTCACATCAGATGGCAAGCTTAAGGCTTGCCTGCACTCAAAGGATGAGATTTCAATAAAGGGCTTGTCTAGATTTGACAAGGAAAGGCTAATCAAAGATACAATTTATAATAAACCCCAAAGTCACAAGCTAGATGAAAAGGGCTCGGAAAGTGTGCGTACAATGAGCTCGATAGGAGGATAGATGGATAAATTTACACACTTAGATGAAAATGGAAGGGCAAGGATGGTAGATGTTTCTAATAAAAAATCTTCCGATAGAGTCGCCCTTGCTACAGGTAAGGTTTTTTTGAATGATAAAACCTATACCATGGTCAAAAATCAAGAAATTCAAAAGGGAGATGTTCTAACAGTTGCTAAGATTGCTGGAATTATGGCAGCTAAAAATACTTCAAATTTAATTCCCATGTGTCATCCTATCAATCTTACATCAGTCGATATCGAATTTAAGATGGATGACGAGAGAAAAGTCATAGAGATATTTGCAAAAGCAATGCTAAATGCAAAAACAGGTGTGGAGATGGAATCTTTAACAGCGGTAAGCGTGACTGCTCTAACAATTTATGATATGTGTAAGGCAGTTCAAAAAGATATAGAAATTGGCGAGATAAAGCTACTTAGAAAGACAGGTGGCAAGAGTGGAGACTATAAAAATGAAAGTTATATCGGTTAATATCAGCGAAAAAAAAGGGACGATTAAGACTCCAGTTCCAAGTATAGCCCTTAAGAAAAACCACGGAATAATCGGTGATGCCCACGCTGGAAATTGGCATAGGCAGGTCTCTCTACTTGCAATCGAGTCTTTAAATAAAATGAAAGAGAAAATTCCTAGCCTAAAACCAGGAGATTTTGCCGAAAATATAATGACTGAGGGCATAAGCCTCCATATTCTTCCTATCGGGACAATTCTTGAGATAGGTGAATGTGAGCTTGAAGTAACTCAAATTGGCAAAGAATGCCATAAGGGGTGTGAAATTAGAAATCTAACAGGCGAGTGCATTATGCCTACCGAGGGGATTTTTGCTATAGTCAAAAAAGAAGGGGAAATCTTTCCAGAAGATAAAATAAGGATAAAGAATGATTAAAAAGATTAGAGTTGAAGATGCAATTGGCTTGCCTCTTCTTCATGACCTTACAGCCATCATGGAAGATGGTTTTAAAGGTGTGAAATTTAAGAGGGGTCATATCGTAAAAGAAGCTGACATAGAAGAACTTAAAAATATTGGCAAGGACCATATTTATGTAGGCGAATTGGAAGAAGACCAAGTCCATGAAGAAGATGCTATAAGTGAGATTGGTCCACTTCTTGCTGGCCCTAATATCGAAATGTCAGAAGTTAGTGAGGGGAAAATCAACCTTTCAAGCAAGAAGGAAGGACTTTTTTTAATTAATAGAAAGCTTTTAAGAGCTATAAATGAAATTGGCGATTACACAATTACCTGCAAAAAATCCTATATAAGGGTTCAACCAGGAGAGAAGCTAGTTGGGGCTAGAATTGTACCACTTTGGACAGATAAATGGCAGGTAGAAAAAGCCAAGGAAATCTTAAATGCTGGTCCAGTTTTCGAGGTCAAGAAATATAAAAAATTGAAAGTGGGATGCATCATAACAGGTGATGAAGTCTATTATGGTAGGATAAAAGACGCCTTTAGGCCTGTATTAGAAGAAAAACTAAGCCACTTTGATGCCCAAATCTTGGGCTTTGAATTCTTGCCTGACGATGAAGAGAAACTTGTTGAAACTTATAAGAGATTTAAAGAAGCCGGTGCAGATCTTGTAATCTTTACAGGTGGAATGAGTGTAGATCCTGATGATATAACACCAAGTGCCATGAGAAAAACTGGAGCAGAGCTTATTGTTCAAGGAATCCCAATGCAGCCTGGCAATATGCTAACACTTGCAAAAGATGATAAAACCTACCTAATGGGGGTACCAGGAGCAAGCATCCATTCAAAGATTACAAGCTTTGACTTCTTCCTTCCTAGGATATTTGCAGGACTTGACCTTAAAAAAGAAGACTTCCTAGAAATGGCTGAAGGAGGGCTCTTGTGATTTTTACAGCAGGCGTTATTACAATTTCTGATAGGGCATCAGCTGGAATTTATGAAGATAAGAGCGGGAAGGTCTTAGTTGAATTATTAAAAGATTTTGGCTTTGAAGTTAAAAAATACGAGATAATTGCTGATGACTTTGATCAGATTAAGGAAAAACTAATAGAATATTCTGACGAAAATATGTCTTTGATTTTAACAAGTGGGGGAACTGGCTTTGCCCAAAGGGACATCACCCCAGAAGCAAGTCTAGCCGTCTTTGATAAAAGATGTCCTGGCATAAGCGAGGCTATTAGAAGCCAGTCAGCAAAAATAACACCTATGGCCTACCTTTCAAGGGCTGAGGCGGGCATAAGAAATAAAAGCCTAATAATAAACTTCCCAGGAAGCCCTAAGGCTTGTAGGGAAAATTTTGAAATAATAAAAAGCTTTTTAATTCATGGGCTTGAGACTATAGCAGGAATAGATAGGCATTAAAAGAGACCCTCTCATCATCACAAATTTTGATGAGAGGTTTTTATATGTTGTTAATTCTCGACATTTAATAACTTACTAATTTTTTCTATAGATTTATCTGAAATAGTCGTAGACCAATTTTCCTTAAGGGCAGCGAGTGATTTTTCTAAATCTCTTTTTCTTAATTGTTCTATTAATATAACATGCTCATCATAAGTTGAAGGTGGCTTCTGAAAGTCTTTTACCCTATAAAAGGCAATCTCAAATCTCTTGATACGCTTCTTTAGTCTATCAATAATAGGTTTTATTTCCTTGTTTGTAGATAAGGATATAAGCAAATCATGAAAATCATCATCTAGCTCAATTACAGCCATAATATTTTCCTTCATGTGTTGAATCTTTATCTGTTCATTAATAGCCTCTAGCTTATCAATGAATTCGTCATCTATTTTAGAAAAATTTTCCCTAAGGGCAAAACTTTCCAGTTCATAAACTAGGTGGTAGATATCCTTAAGCCTTTCTACCTTGATAGGGGCCACCATGGTCCATTGATTGGCCTTGCTAATTACTAGGTCTTCATTCTCCAGTCTTAATATTGCTTCCCTAATTGGTGTCCTTGAAATCCCTAATTCTTCAGATAAATCTGCTATTTTAAGCTGGGTATATGGTTTGAGATTTCCATTTATTATTTGATCGTGAAGTATATTATATGCTTGGTCTTTTACAAAAGTTCTTTTGATTTTATTGGTTTCATTGCTTTTCATTTTAATTCCTTTCCTAATTCATTTTACCATAAATATGAAAACGTTAATAAAAAATTTGACAATATGTAAAATAGGTTTTATAATATAAGTGATATATCACATACCACTTATATTTATTATGGCTTAAGATATGGAATTTGCAAATCCCGACTTAAGGGCTAAGTGAAGGATGTATCGATAAATAATCGAAAGGATGTAATTTTGGAAGAGAGATATAATATAGTACTAAATGATATTAGTAAAAGAGAAAAGGCTTCCCTAGATTTTATAAATGAGGAAGTTGTAAACACAGCACAAAAATTTCATGAGAGTTTCCCGGATTATGAGCCAACTCCACTTGTAAGACTAAGTAACCTAGCTAAGCAATTTGGTGTAAAAGACATATTTGTAAAGGATGAATCTTATAGGTTTGGCCTTAATGCTTTCAAGGTTTTGGGTGGATCATTTGCTATAGGCAAGTACATAGCTGATAAGTTGGGAGTAGATATTGAAGATTTACCATTTGAGAAAATGATTTCAGATGAAGTTAGGGAAAAACTTGGCGAGATAACTTTCGTAACAGCTACAGATGGTAACCACGGAAGAGGAGTAGCGTGGACTGCTCACCAATTAAAACAAAAATGCGTTGTACTCATGCCAGATGGGTCAGCACTTGAAAGACGTGATAACATCAGAGCCCTAGGCGCTGAATGTGAGATAATGGAAGGCCTAAACTATGATGCCTGCGTACGTCTTGCAAGCAAGAATGCTGATGAAAAAGGCTGGGTTATGGTTCAAGATACAGCTTGGGAAGGTTATGAAAAAATTCCGACATGGATAATACAAGGTTATGCGACCCTAGCAAAAGAAGCTAACGACCAATTAAAAGAACTTGGACTTAAACCAAGTCACGTATTTGCTCAAGCAGGTGTAGGCTCATTTGCAACAGGAGTAACCGGTTACTTCTCATCAGTTTATAAGGGAGAAGAAAAACCATTTATTACTGTAGTAGAACCAGAAAAAGCAAACTGTAACTTCATAACAGCCAAGGCTGATGATGGCAAGATTCACAATGTAACTGGCAAGATGGATACAATAATGGCAGGTCTCGCTTGTGGTGAACCAGTAACAGTTGGCTGGCCAGTTCTACATTCTTATGCAGATGCATTTTTATCAGTACCAGATAATTCAGCAGCAAGAGGAATGAGAATTTTAGGCAATCCTCTAAAAGATGATAAGAAAATAATCTCTGGTGAGAGTGGAGCAGCAACAATGGGTCCTCTTTCAGAAATCCTACAAAGAAAAGACTTAGAAGAAATCAAAAAAGATTTAAAACTAGACGAAAATTCAGTAATCCTTTTAATCTCTACTGAAGGAGATACAGATTACGAACACTACCTAAGAGTTGTTTGGGATGGTATATATCCAAACGAAGCAGAATACAAATACACAATACAGAGATAAAAATAATAAATATAAGGAGAGAAAAATGACACAAGACATCAAAAAATTAATCGACGAATTACAAGAACTAGACCACAAGAACCTATTTGGTGATGACTTCTTCCATACATGGGATAAATCACAAGACGAACTAAAAGCTATCTGGAAAACAGCTGACATCCTAAGAGCAATGAGAGAAGAAAATATCTCTCCAAAAATCTTTGATTCAGGACTTGGAATCTCATTATTTAGAGATAACTCAACAAGAACAAGATTCTCCTTTGCTTCAGCTTGTAACCTACTTGGCCTAGAAGTACAAGACCTAGACGAAGGCAAAAGCCAAATAGCTCACGGTGAAACAGTTAAAGAAACAGCAAACATGATCTCATTCATGGCAGATGTAGTAGGTATAAGAGATGACATGTATATAGGCAAAGGCTATAAATACATGAAAGACTTTTCAGAATATGTTCAAGAAGGATATGATGATGGAGTTCTAGAACAAAGACCAACCCTAGTAAACCTACAATGTGATATAGACCACCCAACCCAATCAATGGCAGACCTTAACCACGTAATCCACGAATTTGGCGGAATCGAAAACCTAAAGGGCAAAAAAGTAGCAATGACATGGGCATACTCACCATCATATGGTAAACCATTATCAGTTCCACAAGGTATATCAGGCCTATTTACAAGACTTGGTATGGATGTAGTTCTAGCTCACCCAGAAGGATACGAAATAATGCCAGAAGTAGAAGAAATAGCTAGGAAGAATGCTGAAGAATACGGCGGAAGCTTCACAGTAACAAACTCAATGGAAGAAGCATTCAAAGATGCAGACATAGTATATCCTAAATCTTGGGCTCCATTTGCAGCTATGGAAGAAAGAACAAAACTATACGGAGAAGGCGACCAAAAAGGAATAGATGAACTAGAACAAAGACTTCTAGAACAAAACAAAGACCACATGGATTGGGAATGTACAGAAGAAATGATGAAGCTAACAAAAGATGGAAAAGCTTTATACATGCACTGCCTACCAGCAGACATCACAGGCGTATCTGCAGAACATGGTGAAGTAGCTGAATCAGTATTTGATAGATATAGAGTTCCTCTATATAAAGAAGCAAGCTTCAAACCATACATCATAGCAGCAATGATTCTTCTACAAAAGATAGAAAATCCAGAAGAAAAACTAAGAGAACTAGTAGATAAAGCAAACAAGAGATTAGACAAATAAGAATAAATGGAGGATATAATGACAGAATTTAAAAACATTGATTTTGAAGCTATAAAGGCAAAAGCAGGCGAATACAAAGAAGACATGGTAGCTTTTCTAAGAGATTTAATCAAACTAAAAGGTGAATCTTGTGAAGAAGGCGACAAGGCTAAAAGAATAAAAGAAGAAATGGAAAAAGTAGGCTTTAACAAAGCTTGGATCGATGGCCAAGGAAACGTATTAGGTGAAATGGGCGAAGGAAAAACACAAATTGCCTTTGATGGCCATATAGATACAGTAGGTATCGGAAACATAGACAACTGGGAATTTGACCCATATGATGGATTTGAAGATGAAAATCTTATAGGTGGACGTGGTGGTTCTGACCAACTAGGTGGACCAGTAGCATCAGTATACGGAGCAAAAATCCTTAAAGATCTAGGCTACCTAAACGATGACTATAGAGTACTAGTAACAGGAACAGTTCAAGAAGAAGACTGTGATGGTAACTGCTGGTTATACATGATTGAACAAGAAGGCATCAGACCAGAATTTGTAGTATCAACAGAACCAACAGACGGCGGAATCTACAGAGGTCAAAGAGGAAGAATGGAAATGAGAGTGGACGTACAAGGTATATCTTGTCACGGATCAGCTCCAGAAAGAGGAGACAACGCAATCTACAAGATGGCTGACATCCTTAAAGAAATCGAAGCATTAAACGAAAACCCAGCAGATGATTCAGTAGAAATCAAGGGCCTAGTAAAAATGCTTGATGAAAAATATAACCCAGAATACAAAGAAGCAAACTTCCTAGGACGTGGTACAGTAACAACAAGCCAAATCTTCTACACATCTCCATCAAGATGTGCAGTAGCAGACTCTTGCTCAATCTCACTAGATAGAAGAATGACAGCTGGTGAAACATGGGAGTCTTGTATAAAAGAAATCGAAGATCTACCATCAGTTAAAAAACATGGTGCAAAAGTATCAATGTATGACTACAAGAGAGCTAGCTGGACAGGCCTTGAATATGAACAAGAAGCTTACTTCCCAACATGGGTAATTCCAGAAGATCACAAGGTAACAAAAGCACTAGAAGATGCTTACAAGAACCTATATGGTGATAAGAGAATAGCTCCTCCAATAGCAAAAGAAGAAGAAAAAAGAGCAGCTCGTCCACTAACAGATAAATGGACATTCTCAACAAACGGTGTTGCTATAATGGGTCGTCACAACATCCCAACAATAGGATTTGGACCAGGAGCAGAAGACCAAGCTCACGCACCAAACGAAGTAACATTCAAACAAGACCTAGTAACATGTGCAGCAGTATACGCAGCTCTTCCATTAGTATACACACAAGAAAATAAATAATATTTGAAATCAAATAGGAGTTTACAATGGATGTAAAAAACACTCAAGTACAAAAAGGCGATATTGTAGATTTAACAAACGCTGGATTAGAAGAAATCAAAAAGTACAATAACGACTATAACGATATGAGTGCTCCTATACCATCAAATAAAAGAGATTGGCGAACTAAAGACATCGCCAATCTCTGGATTGGTATGATAGTATCTATCGCAGTTTATCAAGTAGCAAGTGGTTTGCTTGTTTCTGGAATGAGCTGGGGGCAAGCATTATTTACCGTTGTATTAGGACATACTATAGTTATGGGTGTAGCTATAGCTTTAGGACATTTTGGAACGAAGTATGGAATGACATATCCTACGCTTAGTAAAATCGTTTTCGGTAATAAGGGTACTATATTCCCTTCGATAATCAGGGCGGTTCTAGGTGTTTTTTGGTTTGGAGTTCAAGCTTGGATAGGTGGACAAGCAGTCTATACTATTATTGGCGCAATATATCCAAACTGGTTAAATATGGGATTTACATCGCAATTCATTTCATTCATAATATTTTGGATAATGAATGTCTATATTGCAGCTTCAGGAAGTAAAGCTGTAAAACTACTAGAAGGGGTTTCAGCTCCTATTCTTATAGTTTTAAGCTTAATTGTAATAATTTGGGGGCTTTCAACAGCTGACTGGAGTTTAAACGCTCTATTAAATGTAAAAATTTTAAAAGCGGATCCTAATGTTGATTTTTGGAAGCTATTTTGGCCAGCACTTTCTGCGATGATTGCGTTTGATGGAGGTATTGCATTATCAATGCCTGACTTTACAAGACATTGTGTAGACCAAAAATCCCAAAGTGTTGGTCAAATAATAAGTGCTCCTTTAATGACATTTTATATATCATTTGTTGGAATGTGTGGTACAGCAGGTGGGCTACTAGCCTTTGGTGATGAAATTTGGGAACCAGCTGTTTTGGTTGGTCATTTTCCAAGTGTAGCAATAAGGATAGTTTTTTCTATTTTTATTATTATGGCAGTATTAACAACAAATGTAGCTGGAAACCTAATACCTCCAGTTAACATTGCAGCAACATTGACTAAGAATAAATTTAATTATAAGACTGTAACTATCGGAGTAGCATTATTAGCTTTGTTAGCACGCCCATGGGATTCACTTTCAAGTGCTTATAATTTAATATTTAATGTTACACAATTATTAGGTGCATTAATTGGTCCGATTTCAGGAATATATCTTGTTGCATATTTATTTGACTATAAAACAGATATTGATGTTGTAGATACCTACAGAATTGATGGCGGAAAATATTTTTATAATAAAGGCTGGAATATACCTGTTATTATATTATTTTTAGCTATGACAATACTTATATTTATTGGAAAATATGTAGAAAGTTTGTCCTGGATATTTAATAATGCTTATGTATTTGGTGTTATCGCAACTGGAATCTTATATTATATATATATAAAATTTATAAGAAAGTAAAATATTGGAGAAAGTATGTCTTTAATTATAAAAAACGCAAATTTATTTGGTGAAAATATTGCAGATATAAAAATCAATGATGAAAAAATTGAAGCTATAGGACATAATCTTGACGAAAAAGATTGTGAGATATATGATGCAAAAAATAGACTTACACTACCAGGTGGAGTCGATGTTCATACTCATATGTCTTTGGATTTAGGACAATATGTAGCTGTAGATGATTTTCATACAGGGACAAGAGCTGCTGCTCATGGTGGAACAACTAGTATTGTTGATCATATTGCTTTTGGACCAAAAGATAGCTATGTTTCCGAAATGATAAAACATTATCATGAGCTTGCAGATGGTAAAGCTATAATTGATTATTCTTTTCATGGTGCACTTCAAGATGCTAGAGAAGAAACTCTAAGACAAATTGAAGAACTCCATAAAAATGAAGGAATTGTTTCGGAAAAAATATATACCACATATGGTGGAAAGATAAATGATGATGAAATATTAAGGGTATTGAAAAAAGCTAAAGAGACGGGAACAGTCGTTTGTATTCATTGCGAAAATGATGGATCAATTCAAGAACTAAGAGCTGAAACAGAAAAAGAAGGCAAGTTAGATCCTATCTATCATGCAAAAACAAGACCCGCAGAGACAGAAGCTGAAGCAATTAATAGACTCATTTATTTATCTGAAATAGCTGGCTTTCCAAAGTTATATATAGTTCATACATCTACAGAACTTGGTTTAAGAGAAATAATTAAAGCAAGAAAAAGAGGGGTTAAAAATCTCTTCTGCGAAACCTGTACCCAATATTTAATGCTAAATGAAAATAAGTATATTGAAGGCGGTAACGAAGAAGGTATTAAATATATCATGGCACCTCCATTGAGAAAACAATCAGATCAAGATTTCTTATGGGAAGGAATTAGAAACGGCCATGTAAACGTAGTAGCTACTGATCATTGTCCATTCTTCTACAAAACAGAAAAATTACCTCACAAAGATAATTTTCTAACTTGCCCTGGTGGTATACCTGGAGTTGAAGAAAGAGTTGAATTAATTATTAGTGAAGGTTTAAGAAGAGGAATTAGTTTAGAAAGACTTATTGAAGTATTAATGATCAATCCTGCTAAAATTTTTGGTTTATATCCAAAGAAAGGAAATATAATTCCTGGAGCAGATGCTGATATTATAGTATTAGATAAAAAAGAATATATTATAAAACAAGAAAATAGACATTCAATTGTTGATTACACCACATACGAAGGAATGAAATCTGACTATGAAGTAGATACAGTTTTATGCAGAGGTAATTTCATTCTTAAAGATGGTGAATACCTTGGTAAACAAGGTTATGGACAATTTATTAGAAGGAAGTTTAATGAATAAAAAAATTTTAGTAGCTCTTGGGGGTAATGCCTTAGGCAACACCCCTACTGAGCAAAAAAAAACGGTAAAGATAACAGCATCTGCAATAGCAGGGCTAGTTAATGAAGGTTATAAAATCATAGTATGCCACGGTAACGGACCACAAGTAGGTATGATAAATCTCGCTATGAGTGCTGGTGCTGAGGTAAATGACAAGGTTCCTTATATGCCATTTGCAGAATGTGGGGCTATGAGCCAGGGCTACATTGGCTACCACCTACAAAATGCTCTTGAAAATGAGTTTATAAAAGAAAAAATCGAAAACCCAGTAGTAAGCCTTGTAAGCCAAGTAATGGTAGATGCAGAAGATCCTGCCTTTTCTAATCCAACTAAGCCAATAGGAGATTTTTATAGCGAGGAAGAAGCTAAAAAATTAGAAGAAGAAAAAGGCTTTGTGATGAAGGAAGATGCTGGTCGTGGTTATAGAAGGGTAATAGCAAGTCCAAAACCTGTTGATATAGTAGAAAAAAGAGCTATAACAAGCTTATACAATAGTGGTTGTGTAGTAGTAGCAGCAGGTGGTGGCGGAATTCCTGTAATCATGGAAAATGATGAATATGTTGGAGTTGATGCAGTAATTGATAAGGACTTTTCATCAGCTAAATTAGCAGAGCTAGTAGATAGTGATGTGCTTGTAATTCTTACAGCTGTTGAAAAAGTTGCCATTAACTTCGGCAAGGAAAATCAAGAAGACCTCGATCATTTAACAGTCGAAGAGGCTGAAAAATATATAGGAGAAGACCAATTTGCTAAAGGTTCAATGCTACCAAAAATTGAGGCAGCACTAGAATTTGTAACAAGCAAAAATGGTAGGAAAGCAGTGATAACAAGCTTAGAAAATGCCAAAGAAGCCCTTAGCGGCAAGACAGGTACTTGGATAGGTTAAGGAGAAAACCCCATATAATTTCAAACAATTGTATGGGGTTATTTCTTTAGGAAGGAAGTAAGTATGAGTGAATACATGAGATTGATAGAATTTCCCAAGCTTATAGAATGGGCCTTGGAAGAATATAAAAATGAGGAAAGCGTATTTTCTATATCTAAAGAAAAATTTTATAAAAATACAAGCGGAAAAAGCCTAAAAACTGTTTTTGGTGATGAACTTGGTTCGGCTGTTGGTCCTGCAGCAGGTCCTCACACTCAGCTTGCCCAAAACTTGATAGCATCATATCTTGCAGGTGGTAGGTATATGGAGCTTAAGACATGTCAGATAATGGATGGGGAAGAGCTCATGGCAGCCATTCCTAAGCCATGTATAAATTCTGAAGATGAGGCCTATAACTGTGAATGGTCCACAGAGCTTAAAATAGAAGATGCAGCAGCTGAATACATAAAGGCAGAAATTGCCATAAGAGTCCTTGCCAAAGAATTTGGCATAGCAGATAAAAAAGATTTTGTTCTAAACATGTCTGTTGGCTACAACCTTGAGGGAATTAAATCTCCTAAGGTAGATAATTTTATAAATTCTTTAATGGATGCAAGCCAAACTGAAGTCTTTAAGGAGTCTATAGCATATTTAAAAGAAAATATCGGAAAATTTGAAAACGTTAATCTAGAAGATATAGAAGCAATAGATGGCAAGGTTTGTAACTCTATGACCCTATCAACCATGCACGGTACACCAGCAGGTGAGATAGAAGAAATAGCTGCCTATTTGATAAAGGATAAGGGCCTAAATACCTTTGTTAAGTGCAATCCAACCCTTGTTGGCTATGACTATGCAAGAGAAATTTTAAACAAATTGGGCTATAAATACATAGACTTTGACAAGGCACAGTTTGATCACGACCTAAGCTTTGGTGAGTCTATAGAGATATTTACAAGATTATTAGAATTAGGCAAGGAAAATAATTTAGTCTTTGGATGTAAATTATCAAATACCTTCCCAGTCATCCAAAAAAGAGGAGAACTTCCAAGCGATGATATGTATATGTCAGGTAGGGCCCTACTTCCTCTAACAATTTCTGCAGCCTATAAGCTATCAAAGGCCTTTGATGGCAAGCTCCCAATGAGCTATTGTGGTGGTGCTGATGGGCTTAATATAAAAGAAATATTTGAAATTTTTAACCAACCAATCACAGTATCAACCACACTTCTAAAGCCAGGTGGCTATTATAGACTAAAAGAATTAGCAGAAGAAACTGAAGAGCTTTTGGGCAGGGACTACCAAGGAATAGATAATAATAAGCTAAAAGACTTAGTTGATAAGCTTGATTCAATCGACCTTTATAAGAAAAATCCAAAGCAAAGACTAAGATCTAGAAATTGGCAGAGTGACCTTCCACTTGTGGATTGCTACTCAGCACCTTGTAAGGAAGATGGTTGTCCTTTAGGTCAACAAGTTTCAGCCTACCTTCACTATGCAGAGCTTGGAGATTATAAAAAAGCGATGGAGACAATTGCAATTGATAACACTGCTCCATCAATATTAGCAACAACTTGCTATGAGTTTTGTAAGAAATCCTGCACTAGGGTTGACTATGAAGCAGGAGTAAATATAAGAGAAGTTAAAAAAGAAGTCGTAGATGCTTACTATGACACCTATATAGAAAATCTTAAGTCAAGCCCAATTAAAACTGAAAACAAGGCAATCATTATAGGTGGAGGCCCTGCAGGAATAGCAGTTGGAATCTTCCTTAGAAGAAATGGCCTTGAATCAAAGGTCTTAGAAAAATCAGACAAGCTTTATGGTTATGCTAATGAACTTGTAAGTGAAGAAGTCATAGAAAAAGATATTAAACTTCTAGAAAAAGTCGGCGTATCTTACGAATTAAACAATGACAAAGCTTTAGATATTGCCAAATTAAAAGAAGAATATAAGTATCTAGTAATAGCAACAGGTTCAAAATCTAATATTGATAATCTCAAAGACCAAGGCGTAAGCATTGATAAGAAAATAAATCTACTCGATACTAAAGAATCAAACATCGAAAATGTCTACTTTGCAGGAGATATAACAAAGGGAAGAAAATCTATTGTAAATGCAATAGCAGATGCAAAAATAATTGCCAAGGATATACTCAAAAAAGAAAAGCTTGAAAATGATTTTATAGAAGTGTCTTATGAAAAACCACTTGATCAAATAATCGATATACGCGGCAATCTAGAACTTCCTAAGGAAAAAGATGCAGTAAGGTGTTTGTCTTGTGACAATGTATGTGAGGTATGCACAGAAGTTTGTCCAAATAGGGCAAATGTTGCTATCATCGTCGATGGCTTTACTAATAAGAGACAAACAATTCACTTAGATGGTCTTTGCAATGAATGTGGCAACTGCGAAAGCTTCTGCCCACACAAGGGAGCACCTTATAAGGATAAGTTTACAGTCTTTAAAGAGAAAATTGACTTTGATATGTCTGAACAAATAGGAATCCTTAAAATATCTGACGATAAGTATTTGATAAGACTTGCAAATAAAAATGTAATCGAAGCAAAAATCGATGATCCAAGAATAGATGAGACTTTTGTAAAATTAATAAAAGCCCTAGAAGCAAGGTATTCTTACTACCTATAAGGAGAAACAATGATAATAAAGGCAAAGACAATAATCACCAACGATGAGGCAAATAACTTCTATGAAGATTCAGCAATCCTAATTGAAGGAAAAATCATAAAAGAAATCGGTGATTTTGAAAAAATTAAAAAAGAAAATCCTAATCAAGAGATAGTAGATTTTTCAGATAAGCTTGTTATGCCAGGACTTATTTGTGCCCATTCTCATTGCTATTCAGCCTATGCTAGGGGAATGAGCGTTTCAAATCCTACAGATAACTTCTTCCATGTCTTAGAAAATCTATGGTGGGCCCTAGATAAAAAATTAACCCTAGAAGATGTAAAGTTAAATGCCCTTACAACATTTATGGAATCAATCCATAATGGGGTAACTACAATAATAGATCACCACTCAGGACCTAACTCAATAGAAGGCTCCCTCTTTACCATGGCTGATGCTGCTAAAGAGCTTGGAATAAGAGCAAGCCTATGCTATGAGGTATCAGATAGGGATGGCCTAGATAAGAGAGATTTGGGAATAGCAGAGAATATAAATTGGATAAAGGAAGCAGAAAAACACGATGATATGCTAAATGCTTTATTCGGTCTACATGCATCCTTTACCCTTTCTGATGATACTTTAGAAAAATGCCAGAAAGCTATGGAAGACTTTGACAATGGCTACCATGTCCACATAGCAGAAGGAATCGAAGATGAGTGGGAAACTTTTAAGATGAGTGGTAAAAGAGTGGTAGATAGGCTAGATGCTTATGAAATATTTAGGCCAAAGACCCTATCCATCCACAATGTCCATATAAATGAAAGAGAGATGGATATCCTAAAGGCAAGAGATACCATGGCAGTTTTTAATCCTCAAAGCAATATGAATAATGCGGTAGGTGCTCCTCCAGTCCTAAGGATGCTTGATAAAAATATCCTCCTAGGCCTAGGAACAGACGCCTATACAAATGATATGTTTGAATCAATGAGGGTTGCAAAAGTCTTGCTAACTCATGAAAGTCACGACCCAACCAAGGGCTTTGGAGAAGCAATCAAATTACAATTTGAGAACAATCCAAAAATAATGGATAGGTTTCTAAAAAATCCTGTAGGAAGGATAAAGGAAGGAGCCTACGCTGATATAATAGCCCTAGACTATGACCCAATGACTCCTCTAAATGGAAACAATTGGATGGGCCACGCCTTATTTGGCTTAAATGGTGGACTAGTAACAGATTCAATCATAAATGGACAAATCGTAATGAAAGATAGGGAAATAAAAACTATCGATCAAAAAGAAATACACGAAAAATCAAGACAAAGAGCAAAAGAAATATGGCCTAAGCTCTAGTCGAAAAATAACAAGGAGAAATTATGCAAAAAAATACAACTGGCCCCGTATCAAAATCTTTATTTGATGTTGATGGCAAGCCTGACTTAAAGAAATCTTTTCCTATAGCCCTCCAGCATTTGCTGGCGATGATTGTAGGTAATACCCTTCCAGCAATCGTTTTGACAAATACTTTGGCTAACACTGACCATGCCCTTACTGCGGCTCAGTCAATTTATCTAATCCAAGCGGGAATGTTTGTAGCAGCTCTTGCTACCTTCCTTCAGCTATATCCAATTATAAAACTAGGTCTTGGATCTAGACTTCCAATGATAATGGGTGTATCCTTCGCTTATATTCCAGTTATTAACTCTGTTGCAGTTAAGTATGGAATTGGAGCAGTTTTTGCTTCACAAATTGTAGGTGGCGTTATAGCCTTCCTTGTGGGAATGAATATCAAAAGACTTTATAAATATTTCCCACCAATGGTTTCTGGTACTGTAGTTCTTACTATAGGTCTTTCCCTTTACTCTGTAGCCCTAAACTATATGGCAGGAGGAAATGGAAATCCTAACCAAGGTGCTATGGTTTATTGGATTGTAGCCCTTATTACCCTTGCTGTTGTTCTAGTTTGTAATATGTTTGGTAAGGGATTAGTAAAATTATCAGCTATACTTATTGGTATTGTAGCAGGTTATATTGCCTCACTATTTTTCAACATAGTTGACTTTTCTAAGCTTGCAGATGCAGCTTGGTTTACAGTTCCAAAAGTGATGCCTTTTAGCCTAGACTTCCACCTAGATGCTTGCATAACTATGGGTGTAATGTTTGTTGTAAACTCTATCCAAGCGGTAGGAGATTTCTCATCTACAACAACAGGTGGTCTTGATAGACAACCAACAGAAAAAGAGCTTGAGGGTGGTATTAAGGCTTACGGTCTTACAAATATGGTATCTGCCTTCTTCGGTGGTCTACCAACAGCTTCTTATTCACAAAACGTAGGTATAGTATCACTTACAAAGGTAGTATCAAGAGCAGTTCTTAGACTTACAGCTATCATGATCCTTATAGCAGGATTTATTCCTAAATTTGGTGCCCTAATGCTTTCTGTTCCACAAGCGGTAATCGGTGGTGCGACAGTAACAGTATTTGCCCAAATCACCATGAGTGGTATGAAGCTAATCACATCTGATGAAATGAGTGTTAGAAATGTTACCATAACAGGTCTTGCTATAGCACTTGGTATGGGTATAACCCAAGTTAACCCAGTTGCCCTAGAGCAATTTCCACAATGGTTTAGAATGATATTTATATCTTCACCTGTAGTAATGTCTACTCTAATAGTATTCTTCTTAAATATAATCTTACCAAAGAAGACCATAGAAGAAGAAGCTCGTGAAAGAGAAATGATGGATAAAGAATAAAATGCTTAACCCTTCAGTTTTAAAATTGGAGGGTTTTTCTATTAGAAAAAAATAAAAAACACTATAATTTTTTATGAAAATGTGATATATTTATACTAATAAGAGCTATTTAATTAAGGAAAGGAAATATAATGTACGTAGGTAAAAAAGTCAAAAGGGTAGATGCTTTTGATAAGGTCACAGGTAGAGCCAAATTTACAGAAGACCTTATTCCAAAAGATGCATATACTGCCAAGATCCTTCACTCTAATATTGCCCATGGTAGAGTTTTAAATATTGATATAAGCGAGGCTATGAAGGTCGCAGGTGTTGTAAAGATTGTAACTTGCTTTGATGTACCAAAAATTCAGTTTCCAACAGCAGGCCACCCTTGGTCTACAGAAAAGGAACGTCAAGATGTGGCAGATAGACATCTCTTAAATGAACATGTAAGATTTTACGGAGATGACATAGCTGTAGTCATTGGCAGGGACGAAGTAGCTTGCAAAAGAGCCTTAAAAAAGATTAAGGTTGAGTATGAAGAATATCCTGCAAATTTTGACCCAAAAGAAGCCATAAAAGATGTAAAAGTCCCAATTCATGATGAGTGTCCTGACAATATCCTAAAGCATACCACAAATAACAGGGGAGATTTTGAAGAAGCAATAAAGGAAGAAGGCTTAATTAAAATTGAGGGAGATTATGAAACTCCAATAATTTCCCATTCACATTTGGAAAATCCAGATGTTTATGCCTACGAAGAGGCAGGTAAGATTGTCGTTGTAGCTTCCACTCAGATTCCACACATAATTAGAAGAGTAATTGGCCAAGCCCTAGGCATAGGTTGGGGTAAGGTAAGGGTTATAAAACCATACATAGGGGGAGGTTTTGGAAATAAACAAGACGCGCTTTATGAGCCACTTTGTGCCTTCCTTACAACTCAAGTAGGTGGCCATCCTGTAAAGCTTCTCCCAACTAGAGAAGAGACTTTCGTTTCAACTAGGACAAGACATTCTATGAAAATCCACCTCGAATCTTACGTTAGAAAAAATGGTGATTATGTTGCAAGGCGAGTTGAAACCTACTCTAATGGAGGTGGCTATGCTTCCCACGGTCATTCCATAGCGGCCAAGGGCCTTAACTGTTTCCATCAGTTATATCCTTGTGAAAATATCAAGGGTGATGCCTATTCAGTTTATACAAATCTACCAACAGGTGGTGCTATGAGAGGCTATGGTATTCCTCAGGCCATGTTTGCCTATGAAGCTCACCAAGACGATATAGCTAAGGCTCTTGGCATGGATCCATTAGAATTAAGGCTTAGAAATGTAATGCCAAAGGGGTATGTCGATCCATTTTCACACAATGAAAATTATTACGATTCCTTTAGAGATTGCCTAAATAAAGGTGCTGAAGCTATGGACTATTATGGCAAGAAGGAAAAATATAAAAACCAAACAGGTAATATTAGGTATGGTGTCGGTTGTGCTGTTTATTGGTACAATACAGGTGTTTTTCCGATATCACTAGAATCTTCTTCTTGTAGGATGATTGTAAATGAAGATGGATCTGTTCAGATGCAATTACCTGAAACAGAAATAGGCCAAGGTGCTGATACAACCTTCACCCAAATGGCAGCTGACTGTCTTGGAATGAAGATAGAAGATATCCATATCATTTCAACTCAAGATACAGACATATCCCCATTTGGTCTAGGTGCCTACGCATCTCGTCAGACCTATATGGCAAGTTTTTCCATAACAAAGACAGCCAAAGAACTAAAGGCAAAAATCCTAGATCAGGCTTATCTACAAACAAGAATTACTCCAAATAACCTAGATATAGTAGATTCAAATATAGTTAGAAAAGAAGATGGTAGGATTCTTCTAACAATGGAAGAACTTGCGACAGAATCCCTTTACACCCTAAAGACTGAAAACCAACACATAACAGCAGAAACAACCCACACAGTAAGGACTAATGCTTATTCCTTTGGGGCAAGCTTTGCTGAAGTCAAGGTAGATATAAACCTTGCTAAGGTTGAAGTTCTTAAGCTTATAAATATCCACGATGCAGGTAAGATTATAAATCCACAGCTAGCTGAAGCCCAAGCCCACGGAGGCATGAGTATGGCTGTAGGTTATGCCCTAACTGAAGAGATGAAATATAATGACAAGGGTAGGATTTTAAATGATAACCTACTTGACTATAAGCTAGGAACCATAGCAGATACACCAGAATTTGAAGTCTACTTTGTAGAAAATCCAGAGCCAACTTCACCATTTAATACCAAGTCCCTAGGAGAGCCACCAACATGTTCTCCAGCCCCTGCAATTAGAAATGCAGTCTTAAATGCGACAGGTATTTCAGTAAATAAGATACCAATGACCCCACACGTCCTCTTCCCACTCTTTAAGGAAAATGGACTTATAGATAACGACTAATAAGGAGGATTAGATGTACGATATAAAAGAAATAAAAGAAGCCTACTCCATAGATGAGGCTTGTAAGATACTGGCAGATAATCCTGACTTTAAAGTCATAGCAGGTGGTACAGACCTTTTAGTTAAACTTAGAGAAGGGTCAATTGAAAGCCCAAAGCTTTTGTCAATTCATTTGATAGATGACCTTAAAAAAATTACTATAGATGACAAGGGAGACATAGAAATAGGTGCCCTAGCTACTTTCACAGAAATAGCAGAAAACCCTATTATCAAAGAAAATCTGCCAGAGCTTGCAGAAGCAGTCCTTACAGCAGGCGGTCCACAGCTTAGAAATGCAGCCACAATTGGAGGCAATGTTTGTAACGCAGCCCCTTCCGCAGATTCTGCTCCGATGCTATTCTGCTTAGAAGCTAATGTAAATATAGTAAGTGCTGATGGAAATAGGTACGTCCCTATAACAGAATTTTACCTAGGCCTTGGAAAAGTAGATCTAAAGGATAAGGAATTTGTAAAAAGTTTTACCATCACAAAAGACAAATACCAAGGCTATATAGGAAAATATTTCAAATACGCCATGAGAAATGCCATGGACATAGCAACAAGCTCTTGTGCTACACTGGTTAAACTTGATGATGATTTAAAGATTGAAAAAATCAGGGCTTGCTACGGGGTTGCATCAGTAATCCCTGTTAGGGCCTATAAGGCAGAAGAAGAATTTGTTGGTAAAGTCTTAACAGAAGAAAATATCAAAGCCTTTGCCAAACTTGCCCTTGAAGAGCTATCACCTAGAGATTCTTGGAGAGCAAGCAAGGCTTTAAGGACTCAAATCTTATATGAAATATGCGTACGAAACCTAGAAGCTACCCTAAGTGTTTACAAAGGAGGAAATGATGAAAATTAAACATAGCAGGGAATATGGTCCCTTTGCTCCAAGAATAGATGAACTATCTGATATAGATCCTTCTTATAAGAGGGTAAGGTGTACCCTAAATGGCATACCAGTTGATAAGATGGTCGATACTAGGGCCAGCCTTACAGATTTTCTGAGAAATGACTTTGGCCTTACATCAGTTAAGAAGGGGTGCGAGGTAGGAGAGTGCGGAGCTTGTTCTGTCTTAATAGATGGAAAGAGCGTCGATTCATGCCTATATTTAGCAATTTGGGCAGAAGGAAAAGATATCTGGACAACAGAAGGCCTAGTAGCAAGTGATGGTTCAATTTCAATCATCCAACAAGCTTTCATAGACCAAGCTGCAGTCCAATGCGGCTTTTGTACACCAGGTTTTATAATAACAGCCACAGAAATAGTTGCCAGAGGCCAAAGATATGATAGAAGTGAGCTTAGAAAGCTTTTAGCAGGCAATATGTGTAGGTGCACAGGTTATGAAAATATTCTAAGAGCTGTTGAAGAAGCTATAGAGATAGAAATTAAGGCTAGGGCCTAGGCTTTAATAATTAAAAATAACAAGAATCCCTTAGTCTGCTAGATTTATTCGACCAGGCTAAGGGATTTTTTGTGGCAAATAAATAATCTAATGGTATTATGAAAGAGATTTTTACAAGCAATTACCTATCATAGGGAAGAGGATATATGGATGGATTATAAAAAATATTTATCATATTTGGCAAGCCTTTGTCTAGGCCTAGTTGTTATTGGTCTTATTTATTCATTTGCAAAGCCAAAGACAAAGTCTGTAGCAAATTATAAAATTAATGAAGACCTTACTTATACTGGCATGATCTATAAGGATAAGTTTCAAGGCGAAGGTGTCCTTAAGACTAAGGATGGCTTGTTAAAGGCTAGCTTTGATGAGGGAAGACCTGTGGGAGATTTTGCCTACAAGGCCAGTGATTATTATTATTTTAAGGTTAAAGATCAGGTGATAATTAAATTTAAAGATGGAAAGACATACAAAAAAGCAGATGGCAAATGGGAGGAGATAGACAATGAAGGTTAAGGGTTTAGATTATCTTCGTATCTACGGCATAGGAATAATTTTAATATACCACCTTTTTAAAAACATCCTTCCAGCTGGTTTTTTGGGTGTAAATATAATGTTTGTCCTTTCAGGTTTTCTTGTAAGCTACCATCTACTAGATGAGATATATAAAAAGGACGGTCTTGATTTAAAAACATATTATAAGAAGAGATTTGTAAGGATTTTCCCAGGCCTTTTCTTTATGGTATTTGTCATAAGCCTAATGGCTTTTTTTATCAATAAGGACTTCACGGTCAATTATTTTGATCAATTCCTAGCAAGTATCTCTTTTAATAGCAATATTTACGAAATTTTATCAGGAGGGTCTTATGAGTCCCAATTTATAAGCCACCTCTTCCTTCATACTTGGTTTTTGGCCTTGGAAGTACATTTTTATCTACTTTGGCCACTTGTAATGAAAATAATCTATAAAATAAGCCAGGGAGAAAGGAATGCCTTTTCAAAGAGATTTTTACTAATGAGTGGGACTTATTACCTTTTAAGTCTAGGCTTTACTATAGGACTTACCATCCTTAATAAGGACAGGTCCTTTGTTTATTTTTCAGACTTTACTAGAAGTGCATCTTTCTTTGCAGGATCCTTTTTGGCTTGCTTTGTAAAAAGATATGGTTTTAGGAGACTTCCTTTTAGACAGCTTAGTGTTTTTTCTGGTCTTCTAATCCTTGTAATGTCAATCTTTCTATCCTATGACAATGACCTTACCTATTTGATTGGATTTTTTATAACAGATTTACTCACCTGTCTTGTAATCTTAGCAGCTGTACCAAATAAAAGAATGGAAGAGTCGGAAATTATAGGGAAGATTGCATCCTACACCTATCCTATTTATCTTTTTCATTGGCCAATATTTGTAATAATGGAAAGTACTTTTGAAAAGCCCCTAGCCTTACTCTTAACAGTGATTCTTACGGCGATTTTTGTTCTAATCAACAATCACATCTTCGAGCCATTTTTTAGGGGAGAAGAGATAGACCTTAAAGCCTATAAGCTAAATCCTGCTGGAGGTCTTAGGATAGCCTCTCTAACAAGTCTTATCTTAATTTCTTTCATCTCTGCAAGAAGCCTATCACTTGCATCAGATAAGATGGTAAGTCTTGAGAAACAAATGTGGCTTGGAGCCCTAGATCAAGACCTTGGAAAGATTGCTAAGGATAAGAAAGATTTAGATAGAAAGCTTATAGAAGAAGAAAATCCTAAAAAAGCCCTAGAAGATAATGATTTAAAAGTAACTGTAATCGCTGATTCAGTCCTACTTGGCAACAGGCAATATATAGAAGAAACCATCAAAAATACTTCTGTAGATGCCGAAAAATTCAGGCTACTTGAGACAGGTGCTGATATAATCGAAAGCTACAAAAAAGCGGGAAGCCTTGGGGATATAGTTGTCATGGCCCTTGGGACAAATGCCAAGGCAGATCCTGTAGACTCTCTCGAAAACATAATAGATGCCTTACCAAAGGGCACAAGGCTAATCTTAGTTTCCTGCTATGACAATAGGTATGACCAGCCCCACAGGGTAAGTCTTGCCATGCAAAAGATGGTCAAAAAATATGACTTTATAACCTATATGCCATGGGAAGAACTAGCCATGGACCACCCTGAATACTACAAGGGCACAGATGGTGTCCACTATTATGGAATCATGGATGCCTACGATGCCTACAATAGCCTGCTTGAAAAAGCTATTTTAGAAGCAAGTAAAAAAGAAGGAAAAAAATAAAAATAAAAAATATCAACTCCAACTATAAAGGATGGTAGTTGATATTTTTTATTAATAAAACTTACAAATTTTACAAGGAAAGTCTTTAAAAATCATAAAAAAATATTCAAATACCCCTTATCAAATTCTATAATTTATGATAAAATATATATAAGTGCAAACGTTAACTTATATTAATGTTTAATTTTTAGTGATATGTTACATATCATTTGTGAGGAGTTTTGATGAGTATTTTACTTAAAAATGCAAAAATTATTGGAGAAGACGGTTTTCTTCTTCGTGATATCTATATAGAAGATGAAAAGATTATAGAAATTGCTGAAAATATCAAAAGGGATGCAGATAGGATTATTGACCTTAAGGAAAGTCTAACTATGCCTGGTGGGGTGGATGTTCATACCCATCTGTCACTTGATCTTGGCAAATTTATTTCAATTGATGATTTTTATACAGGCACAAGGGCAGCAAGCTTTGGAGGAACGACTTCAATTGTTGACCATATTGCCTTTGGTCCTAGGGGGAGTCTTGTTTCAGATGAGATTGATAAATATCACAAGATGGCTGGGGGTAATGCTGTAATTGATTATTCCTTCCACGGAGCTATCCAAGAAGTTACTGACCATATTTTAGATGAAATAGAAAAACTTTTTAATGAGGGAATCGTTTCTACAAAGATTTATACAACCTATGGAGGGATGCTTGATGACAAGCACATGCTAAGGGTCCTTCAAAAGGCAAAGGAAACAGGAACTGTTGTTTGTGTCCACTGCGAGAATGACGGAATGATTGCAGAGCTTAGAGAAGAGGCAAAAAGTGCAGGAAATCTTGCTCCAATCTACCATGCCAAGACTAGACCAGCAGAGGCTGAGGCAGAAGCTATTAATAGGCTTATTTATCTAAGCGAAGTAGCTGGTTTTCCAAAACTTTATATAGTTCATACATCATCTGCTCTAGGTCTTAGAGAAATTCAAAAGGCAAGGGCTAGAGGTGTGAAGAATCTATATTGTGAGACCTGCACCCAATATTTGACCCTTACAGATGAAAAATACCTAGAGGGCGGGGAAAGCCAGGGAGTTAAGTATATATGCGCACCACCACTTAGGAAGCAATCTGATGTAGATGCCCTTTGGGAGGGAATTATAGATGGCACAGTCGATGTGGTTGCGACAGATCATTGTCCATTTTTCTATGAAAGTGAGAAGCTTCCTTATAAGGATGATTTCCTAAATGCTCCAGGCGGTATTCCTGGAATTGAGGAGAGGATGGAAGTTGTTCTAACAGAAGGGCTTAAAAGAGGCGTTTCTCCAAAGAGGCTAAGGGATTTACTATCTACTAATCCCGCAAAAATCTTTGGTCTAGGCCACAAAAAGGGAAGCCTAGAAGTAGGAAAGGATGCGGACATAGTTGTTTTTGATGAAGAAAAATATACTATTAGCCAAGCAAATCGTCACTCTAACTGTGATTATACGACCTATGAGGGTTTTGAAAGTGACTTTAAGGTAAAGATGGTTCTTTCTAGGGGAGAAATCATCTTAGAAAATAGTGAATATAAAGCCGAAAAAGGCCGAGGCAAATTTATAAAGAGGAAATTTTAATGACAAATATATTAATTGGCGAAAGACTCCCGAATGTGGAGCCTTTCCTTGTGAAAATAAATGGAAATACTTATGAAACTTACGAAGATAAGAGCCTTTTGAGGTTTTTGAGGGATGATTTACATATTACATCTGTAAAAGATGGATGTTCCCAAGGAGCTTGTGGGACTTGTTCAGTCATAGTTGGAGATGCCAAAAAACTTGCCTGTACCCAAAGATTATCTAAACTCAAAGACAAGGAAATCCTTACCATAGAAGGTCTAACAGAACTTGAAAAAAAGGCCTTTGTCCATGCTTTTTCAAAGGCTGGAGCTGTTCAATGTGGTTTTTGTATACCAGGTATGGTCATGAGTGGGGCAGCCATTATAAGAAAAAACCCTAATCCAACTAAGGATGAAATAAAAGAAGGTATCAAGCAAAATATTTGCAGGTGTACAGGTTATGTCAAAATTATAGAGGGTATAAAGCTTGCCTCAGAAATTATAAACGGATCTATTGAAATGACTACAGATGAGTATGACAGGGTCAAGGTTGGGGATGAATTTATTAGAATAGATGCCCACGACAAGGTCCTAGGAATCGGCGAATATGTCGATGATATGATTTTTGATGATATGAAGGTAGCTTCTGCCATTAGGAGCAAATATCCAAGGGCAAGGATTTTAAAAATTGATGCAAGCAAGGCTGAAGCCCTCGAAGGCGTATATGGAGTCTTGACAGCTACTGATGTACCAAACAATAAGGTTGGCCATATCTTTCAAGATTGGGATGTATTTATAGCTGAGGGAGATATTACAAGAAGCCAGGGCGATGAAATTTGCCTAGTTGTAGCTGAAAATGACAAGATTTTAGAAGAAGCTAAAAAACTTGTTGAAATAGAATATGAAGAGCTAGAACCAGTTTCATCTATAGCAGAAGCAGAAAATCCAAATTCTCCTTTTGTCCACCCTACAGGCAATCTTTGCCAAGAGCGTCACGTAAGTCGTGGTAATGCAGAAGAAGCCTTTAAGAAATGTAAATATATAGTCGAAGAAACTTATACCACACCTTTTACAGAGCACGCCTTCCTTGAGCCAGAATGTGCAATAGCTGAGCCAATGGGGGATGGGGTCAAGCTTTATACTACAGACCAATCTGTCTATGATACCAGAAAAGAAACCCTAATCATGTTTGGTTGGGAAGATCAACCAGAACGTGTTGTAGTTGAAAATAAACTTATAGGTGGTGGTTTTGGTGGTAAGGAAGACGTTTCCTGCCAACACCTTGCAGCCCTTGCTGCCTATAAATTCCAAATAAGGGTAAAAATTAAATTTAGCCGTGACGAATCGCTTAAATTCCATCCAAAAAGACACCCAATGATAGGAACCTTTAAGCTAGGCTGTGATGAAGAAGGAAACTTCCTAGCCATGCAGGCGACTATAAAAATGGACACAGGAGCCTATGCTTCTCTTTGTGGACCTGTTTTAGAGCGTGCTTGTACCCACTCAGTTGGCCCATACCACTATGAAAATACTCAGATAGATGGCTATGGTTATTACACAAACAACCCACCAGCAGGTGCCTTCAGGGGCTTTGGAGTTTGCCAATCAAACTTTGCCTTTGAAAGTAATATAAATCTTTTGGCAGAAAAGGTAGGAATTTCTCCTTGGGAAATTCGCTACAAAAACGCTATAAGACCTGGAGAAGTTCTCCCTAATGGACAAATTGCAGATTCATCGACAGCCCTTGTAGAAACTCTTGAGGCTGTTAAGGATGTCTATGAAGAAAATATCGACAGAGCAGGTATTGCCTGCGCTATGAAAAACGCCGGTGTAGGTGTTGGTCTTCCTGATAAGGGTAGGGCAAAGATAAGAATAGAAGATGGTAAGGTAAATATTTACTGTGCAGCAAGTGACCTTGGGCAGGGAGCTCAAACCGTCTTTAAGCAAATGGCTCTAGATGTCCTAGGTTTAAGATTTGATCAGGTAAATATAATACATCCAAATTCAGGAAATTCACCAGACTCTGGTACATCTTCAGGTTCTCGTCAAACTTTGATTTCTGGTGAAGCAATCAAGAAAGTTACAGAAAAGCTTAAGGTAGATTTGGATAAGGTAGATGATATTAAAGAGCTTGAGGGAAAAGAATATTTCCACGAATATTTTGACCCAACAGACCCACTAAATTCTGACAAAGAAAATCCAGTTAGCCACATAGCCTACGGTTTTTCTACAAATGTGGTAATATTAAATGATGATGGAACAATAAGAAAGGTAGTGGCTGCGACAGATGCAGGCAAGGTTATAAATCCAAAGGCCATCGAAGGCCAGCTTGAAGGTGGTATAGTAATGGGGCTAGGCTATGCTCTTACAGAAGATTTTAAACTTGATAAGTCCAAGGTTAAGGCTAAATATGGTAATCTTGGCTTATGGAGGGCACCAATGATACCTGAAATTGAAACGACCTTCGTAGCTAAGCCAGACGATGAACTCCTAGATAGGGCCTTTGGTGCCAAGGGTGTGGGAGAAATTGCGACAATTCCGATAGCCCCAGCTGTTCAAGGAGCCTATTACAAGCTAGATGGAATCCTCCGCAGGGATTTCCCAATGGTAGAAACTGCTTACAGCAAGCCAAAGAAGAACTTTAATGTATAAAATAGATGAAATATTTGATATAAAAAAGCATGATATAATTTCCATAACAGGAGCAGGGGGCAAGACTAGTCTTATGGCAAGTCTTGCCCTTAGCTTGTCAAAAAAGGGAAGGGTCCTAGTCACAACTTCGACCAAAATCGCCCTGCCTAAAGAAGGTTTTGATAGGCTTTTTACAAGTTTTGATGCTTATTTTGATGATAAGGACGCCAAGATTATCTGCTTAGGAGAAAAAGTCCCTGATAAGGATAAGCTAGCAAGTATTGGCTATAAAAATCTTTCGAAAATCGTAGGTGATTTTGATTATGTTTTGATAGAAGCAGATGGTTGTAGAAATATGCCTCTTAAATTTCGGTACCCTCATGAACCTGTAATCTATGATTTTACAACAAGAGTTATAGGCATCCTACCAATTAAAATCATGGGAAAAGTGACAAAGGATGATTTTATTTATAACTACCAGGGCTTTTCAAAAAATATAGGGACTGGTATTATAGATTCTAAGATTATTAATAAATTAATAGCCTATGACAAGGGCTTTTACAAGGGATTTGAAAAGGAGAAATATTTTTTCTTCAATCAAGTAGAAAGTAAGTCAGACTTTTATAGGATAGAAGAATTTAAGAAAGAATTTAACTTTGCTGATATAAAACTAAGATATGGATCACTTAAGGAGGGAAAATTTTATGAAAATTAACGCAATACTAATGGCATCTGGACTTTCAGAAAGAATGGGCCAAAATAAACTTATGTTAGATTTTAAGGGTAAAAAGATTTATGAGCACACCCTAGACCTCTTAGAATCTCTAGACTTTGACAAGGTAATAGTTGCATCATCCTATGAAGAAATATTAGAAGATGCCAAAAATAGGGGCTTTATTAGTCTAGAAAATGATAATAATACTATTGGCAAGTCTTCCTCAATAAAATTAGGAGTTGAAGCTAGTGATGAAGATAGTGCGATGATGTTTTTTGTGGCAGACCAACCACTCCTAACTAAGGAAACATGCCAGAAATTAATAGCAAGTTTTAAGGAAAATCCTCAAATGACCTACCCTGTTGTAGGCCTTAGGAGGGGAGCACCAGTTATTTTCCCACCAAGCTTTAGAGATAAACTCCTAAGCCTAAAAGAAGACCAGGGTGGGATGATCTTTGCCAAGGATAATCCAACCAATAAGGTAGAAATAGGTTCAGAAGATGAGCTTTTAGATATTGATAATATCGAAGCCTACGAGAGATTAAGGCATGACCATGAATAAAAATCTAGTAATAGTAAGGGGTGGCGGAGATGTAGCCACAGGGACTATCCAGAAATTAAATAGGGTAGGCTTTGATGTTTTGGTTCTTGAAATCGAAAGACCAACTTGCATAAGACGAAATGTGGCGGTAGCCCAGGCTATCTTTGAAGGAGAGATCCAAATAGAAGATATAAGGGCCCTTAGATGTGAAAATATAGAAGAAATTAAGAGGGCCTTTAAAGATAATCTTATAGCTGTAGCAGTAGACCCTGAAGGCAAATGTATAAAAGAACTGAAGCCCCTATGTGTGATTGATGGAATCCTTGCTAAGAAAAATCTAGGCACAAATAGGGATATGGCACCTATTACCATAGGTCTGGGTCCAGGTTTTGAGGCAGGAAGTGATGTAGACCTAGTAATAGAAACAAATCGTGGTCATGACCTAGGTAGGCTTATATTTACTGGTCCTGCAGCTGAAAATACAGGTAATCCTGGTAATATCAACGGATTTACCACAGAAAGAATCCTAAGATCCCCTGCTTCTGGCAAGGTCCATATCATAAAGGATTTGGGCTCTGTTGTAAAAAAAGGCGATGTTGTAGCAAAGGTTGCTGGTAAAGATGTCCTAGCAGGTCTTGATGGGATGGTTCGAGGCATGATAAATGAAGGCTTGGAAGTTTTTCAAGGAATGAAAATAGGAGATGTAGACCCTAGGGTTATTCCTAAAAATGCCAAAACCATATCAGATAAGGCAAGGCTAATAGGAGGGGGAACTCTGGAAGGACTTTTGATATTAAAAAGAAGGAAGGGCCTATGAAAGCAGAAATTTTAGATCTAATCTATGAAGAAAATAAAAAGGGAAAAGACGCTGCCCTCGTCTTTCTTATTGAAAATAAGGGGTCAACCCCAGGTGAGGATAATTCCCTCATGGCGGTCTTATCTGATGGAAAATCTTTTGGGACAATAGGTGGAGGAAAAATCGAAGCGGATGTAATTAGAAGAACTCTCGAAGGCTTTAAAGATGGCAAATCTTTTGAATTTGACTACAATCTTTCAAAAGATGGCGAACTTAAGATGTCTTGTGGGGGCAATTCTCGTGGCTTTGTCAAATATTTTAAGGCATCAAGCCGCCTTATAATCTTCGGTGCAGGCCATGTATCACAAAAGCTAGCAAGGATTGCCACTAAGACTAATTTTGAAGTAACAGTTATAGATGATAGGGAAGAATTCAAAGATTCTCCTGACTTTGCTGGCATAAAGGAATATCTGGCAGAGTCAATTGATGAAGCCATATCTAAAATTGACTTTGATAAGGAAAAAACTTATATAGTCCTTTGCACCAGGGGCCACAGCCTAGACGGGCAAGTTTTAAGAAATATTCTAGCTAAGGACTATAAGTATCTTGGAATGATAGGCTCAAAAGCTAAGGTAATATCTGTCTTCAAAGATCTAGAAGAAGAAGGCTGTGATAGGGATAAGCTAAATCAAATCTACACCCCAATAGGCCTAGATATAGACAATGGATCAGTAGAAGAGATAGCCATATCCATAATGGCTGAAATCTTGATGATTAAAAACAAAAAATCTGGCCAAAGCCAGAAATTTAATTAGAATAAGCTATGAAAATAGACCCGGCTTCGGGTCTATTTGTATGTTTGAGCAATTTCTTTTACAGCCTTAATAGCCTCTTCCACTTCATCATCAGTGTTAAAATATGAAAATGAAAACCTAAGAATACCTTGATTTTCTGTGCCAAAGTGCTTGTGGATAAGGGGAGCACAGTGGGCTCCGGGTCTTACTTGGATATTATAGTCCTCATCTAGGATTAAAGCTATTTCATCAGATGGGATAGATCCTATATTAAAGGATACGATTGGACTTTCTAGGTTTTTCCAAGCTTTGGAATAAAATTTTATATTTTTTATATTTTCTATTCCCTTATAAAATCTTTTAGCTAAGCTAAGAGTTTTATCATTTATTTTATCTATTCCTGTATCAAGGATAAAGTCTATCCCAGCCTTTAGGGCGATTTGTCCAATAAAATTTGGAGTTCCAGGCTCAAAGATTTGCGGGAAGGAATCCGGCATGCTTTTAGCAAATGAATTTATACCGCTTCCACCGGATAGGACTTGTTTGAAAGCAAAGCTTCCATTTTTTATAAGCCCCCCAGTTCCGCTTAGGCCGTAGAGGGACTTATGGCCGGTAAAGGCAAAGAGGGAATTTTCATATTTTCCCATATTTATATCAACAAGTCCCAGGCTCTGGGCTAGGTCCACTATCATTATAAGGCCATTTTCTCTTGCAAAGTCATAGAGCCTATCAAGGTCGTTGACATTGCCTAGAAGATTTGATGCCGAATTTACTACAAGGTATTTTGTATTTTTTTTAAGCAAGCTTGGAAGGTCCTGGTATTTTAGATTGAAATTTTCATCAAAGTCTAAAAATGAAAGGCTAGCACCACTTTGGTAGAGGGGACGAAGGATGGAGTTGTGTTCTGTAGTCGTAGTTATTACATGGTCATCCGCCTCTATTAGGCTAAGGATAGCAAAATTTAGGGCATAAGTAGCATTTGGGCTAAAGAGTATATCGGAAGGATTTTCTATATGGCAGAGTCTTGCCAAAGCCTTCTTACTTTCAAAAATTGCCATCATAGTATTTTGAGATAAAAGATGACCTGACCTTGATGGATTGCCAAAAGATTCAGTTTCTAATATCTCGATTAGCTTTTCTTTAACTTGGGCTGGTTTATGGAGACTTGTTGCAGCATTGTCAAAATACATATTTTTCTATTAGCCTCCTTCCATTTTTACCTTTTCCCATTAGAAAAATCCCGTCATAATCATCTTTCGTAAGTATTTTCAAAGCCTTATCCAAATCTTCTTTCCTAATCCTTAGGGCAAAGCCACAGCCTGCATCTATTTCTGGAGGCAGGGGAATGAGCCTTGCCTTTTTGAAATCTTTGACCTTATCAAGGGCCCTGGCTGGGTCTTCGAATTTAGCAAAGGAGAAGAGGATAAATTCTTCTCCTAGCATGGGCTTACTACATGGTGGCTTCTTAAAATTTCTACAATCTTGTACATATTTGTAATCTCACCTACAGCTAGTTTTTCTTTAAGCTTGTAATTACCTAGGCAAAGGCCGCAAGAAAGGATTTCTACACCCTTACTAGCTAGATTTTTGAGATCTTCGATAGTTTTCTCATTATCGCTTGTTAAAAATACTCCTCTATTGTAGAAGATTACCTTTTCTGGGAGGACATCTTGTTCTGTAAGGGCATAGATGAAGCCTTCAAGTAGGCTCTTAGAAAATTCTTCATCGCCTTTTCCCATCCTATCATCAGATATAGCCACAACATATGATGATGTATTCATGGTTGGGGCATCATCCATGATTTCGCAAATCTCTTCAAGATTTTTCTTTAAACTTACCCTATAGACTCCATCTTCGATTTTCTCGCAAGCTGATTCGATTTTTAATTCTTTGGCCATTTTTGCAAGATTTTGTGTAGCAACTTCATTATCTACAAGGATCTCAAAGTCTGTTTCATCTGGATTTTCCTTAATTAGCTTCTTGGTTTCTATAACTGGTATTGGGCAAACTTTTCCTAAACAATCAATTTTTTTCATAATATCTCCTTATTTTACAATAACATCATAAGATCTCTTCTTCATCACTTGGCCTATTTGCCAAAGATCTAGGCCTTGTTTATTAAATTCATTTATAATTTTTTCTGCCTCTGATTTACAGGCTGCCACACAAAGGCCACCTGATGTTTGTGGGTCAAAGAGGACTTCTTCCATGGCAAAGTCATCAATCATAAATTCTACCTTATCTGCTAGGTAGGACCTGTTATTTTGACCGCCTGATGTGTAGAGAAATTTTCCGGCAAGGTCCTTAGCAGGACTTAGGATTGGGACCTTCTTGCTATCTATTACTATAGAATAGTCATCTCCTGCCATCTCTGACAGGTGGCCCAAAAGTCCAAAGCCTGTGATATCTGTAGCGGCGTGGATATGGTAATTTACAAATATATCCCTGGCATACTTATTAAGCTTAGCCATTTGGCTAACACAAGCCTTAAAATCATCCTCACTTACAAGGCCCTGGGCATAGTTTGCTGTGACTAAGGCTGTGCCAATTTTTTTAGTAAGTAAGATGACATCGCCATCTTCTGGAGTATTATTTTTCCAAATCTTAGATTTTTCTACCTTGCCTGTCACAGATAGGCCGTATTTTATGGTCTTATCGTGGATAGAATGGCCTCCTGTAAGGCTTGCCTTAGCCTCAGTAACCTTATCATTGCCTCCACGAAGGATTTCTCTTAATATAGCAAAGTCCTCTTCCAGCGGGAAGGTTACAATATTTAGGGCAGAAATAACTTCGCCCCCCATGGCATAAACATCGCTTAGGGCATTGGCTGCAGCGATTTGCCCAAAAAGGTATGGGTCTTCGACCATGGTAGGGAAAAAGTCCAATGTCTGGATTATACAAGTCTTACCATCAATATCTATAACAGCTGCATCATCCTTCTTGTCAAAGCCAACTATTATATCATCCCTCCTGTAGGGCTTTATATCCTTTAATAGGGAATCTAAATTACCAGCGGCAATTTTCGCATTGCAACCACCGCATACTTCTAAATTTTTCATAAGGCCTCCTATTAATATTTTACCAATTATTAGCAAAAATGAAATGGACTTGCAAACAATACCATACGAGTTTGATAAGCATTATCAAAGACTTGGAATATAAATATTTGAATCTAGTAAAACGTTTGACAAGATGGCTGATATATTAGATAATAGTGGGGGGATATAAAGATAGGGGAAGAATATGATTTATTTAGACAATGCAGCCACAAGCCTTATAAAACCAGACCTTGTTAAGGAAAGGCTTATGGAAAATTTTGATAAAATTGGAAATCCTTCTAGGGGTTTTAATAAAATAAGCCTAGCAAGCCTTCATATGGTTTTAGATACTAGGAAAAAACTTGCAAGACTTTTTAATATTAAGGATCCTAGAAGGATTGCCTTCACATCCAATGCTACAGAGGCTCTAAATATTGCCATATCTTCTTTTATAGGCAAGGGAGATCATGTTATAACATCGGTAATTGACCATAATTCAGTCCTCCGTCCCTTATATCTTAAGGAGGCTGAAGGAGCAGAAATATCCTTTATAGATTTTAAGGATAGGAAAGAGGGTCTACTTAATTATAATTCGATAGAAGCCATGATTAAGCCTAATACCAAGGCCATAATCATAAGTCATGTTTCAAATGTCACTGGCAATATCACAGATTTGGATTTTTTATCTAAGCTTTGTAAAAAACATGGCCTTCTCTTAATCGTAGATGCTGCCCAAAGTGCGGGCCTTCTTGATATAGATGTTGAAAAAATTGGTATTGATTGCCTTTGTTTTACAGGTCATAAGGCACTTTTTGCCATGCAGGGCATAGGGGGAATATACATAAGAGAGGGGCTTGTTCCCAAACCTATTAAGGTGGGCGGTGCTGGCTTTGCATCATTTGATAAAAATCATCCAGAAGAGATGCCAGATGCCCTCGAGGCAGGCACCCTAAATGGCCACGGGATTTTATCCTTAAATGCTAGCCTAGATTACATAAATGAAACAGGTCTTGCTAATATTAGAAAGAAAGATACGGATTTACTTTCATACTTTACAAAGAGACTTGAAGAAATCCAAGATATTGAAATATTTGGAGCTAAGGATTTGAGTAGTAGGGTTGGGATAGTAGCTCTTAGGTCGTCAAAAATTCCTTCAGATAGGCTAGCTCAAATATTATCTGATGACTATGACATAGCCACAAGGTCTGGTGCCCACTGTGCTCCCCTTTGCCACAAGGCCTTGGGGACTGATTCTGATGGTCTTGTGAGGTTTTCCTTTTCATATTTTAATGAAAAAGAAGAGATTGACCAAGTAATCTTAGCCCTTAAGGAAATTTTAGGAGAAAAAGATGATAGTAATAAGTTTTGATACAACAACTGATGCCATGATGATGGAAGATTTTGCTAAAGCGGGTAATTTTGGGGGAAGGCTTATCCCTATCCCTAACCAAATATCAGCAGGATGCGGCCTAGCCTTTGAGGCAGAAATGACAGATATAAATCAAATAAAAAAGATTTTAGAGGAAAAAATGGTCGTTTTTGATAAAATATATGACCTGGGAGATGTCAAATGAATTATGTAGGCATAGATATAGGCTCAACTGCAAGCAAGGTCTCTGTCATAGGCGATGAAAACTTTAATTTTGTAAGCCCGACTGGCTGGTCTTCTAAGGAAGTGGCAGGTGACATTAAAACTAGACTCCTTGAAAGGGGCATAGATGTCACAAGCGATCAGACCCGTGTAACAGCTACAGGCTATGGTAGGGTAAGTGTTGATTATGCTGACTTTGTAATTACAGAAATAACCTGCCATGCCAGAGGGGCCAGGGTTCTTTCAGGAAGCGATAATCTAGCTGTAATAGATGTTGGTGGCCAAGACACCAAGGCTATCCTTATCGAGGATAAGCTGGTATCGGAATTTCAGATGAATGACAAGTGCTCTGCTGGCACTGGCAAATTTATCGAGGTCATGGCCAATAAGCTAGGCCTTGGCATAGATGAATTATTTGATCTAGCTAAAATTGGAGAGCCCCTAGCAATTTCATCTATGTGTACAGTTTTTGCTGAAACTGAAATCACATCCCTTATTGGCGAGGGTAGGAAGAAAGAAGATATAGCAGCAGGAATTGTAGGCTCTGTCGCCCAAAAGGTTAGGCAGATGTATAACAAAATTGGAGAAAGCGATGATCTTATCCTAACGGGTGGCCTTTCAAATGTATCCTACTTTGCAGAGGTCCTCTCAGATTTAATTGGCAAAGAAGTAAAAAATGTAGAAAATGGACAATTTGCTGGCTCTCTTGGAGCAGCATACTTAGCTAAGGAGAAGAAAAAAAGATGAATGAAGTAATAAAAGATTTACCAGATATATTTGATGAATTTGCTGATGCGAGGAAAAATGCCTTTTTAAGTGTAAAGGAATTAAAGGATAAGGATATACCTCTAGTAGGTGCTTATTGTACATATTTTCCAGTAGAAATCGCCTGGGCAGCAGGAGCTGCGACAGTGGGCCTATGCTCAACTAGTGATGAAACTATACCAGAAGCAGAAAAAGACCTACCAGCCAATCTATGCCCACTTATAAAATCATCCTACGGATTCGCCAAAACTGACAAGTGCCCCTTCTTCTACTTTTCTGATGTCATAGTAGGTGAGACAACCTGCGATGGAAAAAAGAAAATGTATGAGCTAATGGATGAAATAAAGCCAGTTTATATGATGAACCTACCAAATAAACAAGATGAAAAGGCTAAGAGATATTGGGCAGATGAAGTAGCAGAATTTAAGACCTATATGGAAGATAAGCTAGGCGAAAAAATCACAGAAGAGAAATTAAGATCAGCTATAAAGCTTGGCAATGATATAAGAGATGCCCAGAAAAATATTGCCCAGACCATGAAGCTTGACCCAACACCAATGTCAGGTCTAGACCTCTTTCATGTCACCTACGGGACCCAATTTAAGATGGATAAAAAAGGTCTTGCAGATGAAATAAATGCTCTTGCAAAGAGAATAGTCGATGAGTACGACCCATCTGCTAGGGAGAAAAAGCCAAGAATAGTTGTAACGGGCTGTCCAATGGGTGGAGCTACAGAAAAGGTAATCAAGGCCATCGAGGATAATGGTGGAGTGATAGTAGCCTTTGAAAATTGCTCAGGAGAGAAAAATTTCGATAGAAATGTAGATTTAGAAGCTTATGATCTAATAAGATCGCTAGCTGACAGGTACATAGACATAGGTTGTTCAGTAATGAGCCCTGATACCAATAGATTTGAACTTTTAGGCAGATTAATTGATGAATATAAGGCGGATGGAGTCGTGGAAATGGACCTAGTAGCCTGCCACACCTACAATGTCGAAAGAGAAAAAATAAAAAGATTTGTTCAAGAAGAGAAAAATATTCCATACACCTACGTAGAAACAGACTTCTCATCCCAAGACCTTGGCCAACTCAATACAAGAATGGCCGCCTTTATAGAAATGCTATAGGATAATATTTCCTCTAAAAAAATTAGATAAGCTATGTATTATAAATAATTTCAGGACAAATAATATCTTTATAAGCAAATTATGGTATAATACATACAAACAATCTAATTTTGATTATATAAAGATAGAGGTAAAATATGAACGATTTTTGTTTACTAGGAGATTCTTGTATAGACTTTGACATGCAAGAAATAAAAGATAAAGATATAAGATTAATCCCAATAAATACAGTTCTAGACGGGGTTGAGTATGGCATAAATAAAGAGAGTATTAGCCTAGATAAATTTTACGAGCTTGTTAAAGAAGGTAAAAAGCACACAACTGTAGCAGCCAATCCTTTAACCTATGAGGAATACTTTAGGAAGGTACTTGAAGAAGGAAAGGATATCTTGTATGTAGGATTCTCATCTGGCTTATCTTCATCTTTTGCAAATGCTTCTATAGCTTGTGAAAACCTAAGAGAAGAATATCCAGATAGAAGAATAGAAATAGTGGATACCCTTGCTGGGTCAATCGAAGAGAGTCTAATCTTAGATATGGCCTACAAATTAAAGGTCAAGGGCCTAGACATGATTGAGATTAAAAAAATCCTTGAGGAAAAAATACCTTATATATGGGTAGAATTTGTGGTTGATGACCTAATGTACCTACAAAAGGGTGGCAGGCTTTCAAAAGGCAAGGCAATCATAGGTCAAGCTATGAAAATTGCCCCAATCCTAGTTACAGATAAGGATGGAAAGATAACCCAATATAAGAATGTAAGAGGTAGAAAAAAAGCTATAGCTAAGGTCCTAAAAGATATTGAAGAAAATATAGACACAAGTATTTGTGATGAAGTTTATCTATCATATTCATCTAATAGGCAAGAAGCAGAAATTATTAAAGAGGAATTAGAAGATTTAGGCATCTCTAAAGTAAATCTTTACGAAATGAGCCTAACTATAGGTGCCCACACAGGTCCAGATACCATAGTTTTTGCCTACGCATCAAAAAAAGCAAGAGAATAATTACTAAAGGAGCTAATTTATTTTTAGCTTCTTTTTTATTTAAAATTCCCTAGACTTAAAATTATATCAAAGTATAGTAAGAAAAATAATTATTCCAGCTTATATTTAGCCAGTATTGGCTAGGTAAATTCAAAAAAGAAAAGAGGTTATTATGAAAATTATTGGAGACGGCTTAACATTTGATGATTTACTATTAGTACCAGGTCCTTCAGAGGTTCTACCTAATGAAGTTGAAGTAGGAACTAGATTGACTAAGAAGATCAAGCTCAATATCCCACTCATGTCTGCATCCATGGATACAGTTACAGAATCCAGGATGGCCATAGCTATGGCTAGACAAGGTGGTATAGGTATCATTCACAAAAATATGTCTATAGAAGAACAAGCTCGAGAAGTCGACAGGGTTAAAAGAAGTGAGCATGGGGTTATTACAGATCCATTCTTCCTTCATCCATACAACACTCTTGCAGATGCCCTAGAAATCATGTCAAATTACAGGATTTCAGGTGTACCAATAGTAGATGATCAGATGTATCTTAAGGGAATTTTAACCAACCGTGATGTAAGATTCCAAGAAGACCCAAGTGTAATTATTGATGATATAATGACAAAAGATGGCTTAATAGTGGGTCATGTTGGAATTTCAATGACTGATGCTGTCAAAAAGATGGAATCTGGCAAGGTTGAAAAACTTCCAATAGTTGATGATGATTTCAAACTTAAGGGTCTTATCACCATCAAGGATATAGAGAAAACTCGCCAATATCCAAACTCAGCTCGTGATGAACACGACAGGTTATTAGTTGGTGCAGGTGTTGGTATTACAGGCGATATGATGGAAAGGGTCGATGCCCTAGTAGAAGCAAAAGTCGATGTAATTGCCCTAGATACAGCCCACGGCCACTCTAAGGGAGTTATGGATGCTGTAAGAAAGATAAAAGCTAAATATCCTGACCTTCAAGTTATAGCCGGCAATGTTGCCACAGGCCAAGCTACCAAAGACCTCATAGAAGCTGGAGTAGATTGTGTAAAGGTAGGTATAGGTCCTGGTTCAATTTGTACAACTAGGGTTGTAACTGGTGTCGGTGTTCCACAAATCTCAGCCATTATCGATTGCTATAAGGCAGCTAAGGAATATGACATTCCAATAATAGCTGATGGTGGTGTTAAATACTCTGGTGATATTACAAAGGCTCTTGCTTGTGGGGCAAGTGTAGTAATGGCAGGTTCTCTCTTTGCAGGTACTGAAGAATCTCCAGGAGAGACAATCATGTTTGAAGGTAAGCAATTTAAGGAATACCGCGGCATGGGCTCTCTTGCAGCTATGAAATCAGGATCAAGCGATAGGTATTTCCAAAATGATACCAAAAAATATGTCCCAGAAGGAGTAGAAGGTAGGGTAGCCTACAAAGGATCAGTAGGTGATGTCATCTACCAACTTCTAGGAGGCCTTAGGTCAGGTATGGGATATGTCGGAGCTCAAAATCTAGTAGAACTAGAAGAAAAAGCAAGATTTGTCAAAATAAGCCCAGCTTCTCTTGTAGAAAACCACCCACACGATATCCAAATCACAAGAGAATCTCCAAACTATACTAAAAAATAATTTTCATAAATCACTCTGTCGCTTAAGACTCATCTTTTGTGGCGGGGTGATTTTTCTTTATCAATTCGTGGATAAATATTAGATGGTATTTCTAAAAATTCAAAGTATAATACCCACTATACGATATCACATTAAAGTAAAAAGGAGTACATATGGCTTTATCATTAGCTATGAAAATATTTAAAAATCACTTACTAAAAGGAGAGCTTAAAACAGGGGAAGAAGTCGCAATAAAGATCGACCAAACCCTTACCCAAGATTCGACAGGAACTATGGCCTACCTCCAGCTTGAGGCAATGGATATAGAAAATGTCGCTACAGAAAACTCTCTTGCCTACATAGATCATAATATTTTACAAGCAGGTTTTGAAAATGCTGATGACCACGAATTTATAAAGTCAGCTGCCAACAAATATGGAATTACTTTCTCAAAGGCAGGAGCAGGCATCTGCCATCAGGTAAACCTAGAGCAATTTGCCAAACCTGGTCAAACCCTCTTAGGGTCTGACTCCCACACACCTACAGCCGGTGGCCTTGGCCAGCTTGCCATAGGGGCAGGAGGCCTTGAAGTGGCAGTTGCTATGGCTCGCGGCTTTTATTTTGTAAAAGTCCCTAAGGTATTTAGGGTAAATTTGACCAAGAAGCTAAATAAAAATGCCAATGCCAAGGACATTATCCTCTATATCATAGGCAAGCTTACCGTAAAGGGTGGTACAGGCTATATCATGGAATATACAGGCGAAGGGGTTAAGAGTCTTTCTGTTACAGACAGGGCAACCATCTGCAACATGGGAGCAGAGCTAGGTGCGACCACATCTATTTTCCCATCAGATGAAAATACCCTAGCCTATCTAAAGAGCCAAAATAGGGAAGAAGATTATGTTGAAATATCTGCTGACCCAGGAGCCTTTTACGATGAAAATATAGACATAGATTTAAGTAAGATAGTGCCAGCTGTAGCCAAGCCACATTATCCAGACCAATATGCAGTGGTGGGCAATCTAGAAAAGATAAAGCTTGACCAAGTTGCTATCGGTTCTTGTACAAATTCTTCTTATATGGACCTCATGAAGGTAGCTGCTATTCTTGATGGCAGGAAGGTTCACCCAGATGTATCCCTAGTTATATCACCAGGTTCTGCTACAATTTTAGAAAAGATTTCAGAAAATGGTGCCCTTGCTACAATGATAAAGGCTGGAGCAAGAATCCTAGAATCAGGCTGTGGCCCATGTATAGGTATGGGTCAGGCACCAAAATCAGACGGAGTTTCCCTAAGGTCCTTTAATAGGAACTTTAAGGGTAGGTCTGGCACCATGGATGCGAAAATCTATCTTGCAAGCCCAGAAACATGTGCAGTAAGTGCAGTCCTAGGCTATATAGCAGATCCTAGCGAGCTTGACTATCAGGAAAATTTCCCAAAAGATGTAGACTTTAACCATACAGATGCCTATTTTATAAGACCAGAAGATGACCACACCAAAAGAATCAAAGAAACAATTAAGGGTAAGAATATCAAGCCTTTCCCAAAGGCAAGTAAAGCAGGCGATATAGATAAAAAGGTAGTCTTTAAGGCAGGAGATGGAATAACAACCGACGATATCTGCCCATCAAATGCTAAGCTTTTGCCATTTAGGTCAAATATTGCCTATTTATCAGAATATGCCTTCACAACCAAAATCGACGACTTCAAGAAAAGATGTGAAGACATGGATGGTGGGGTCATCCTTGCAGGTGAAAACTATGGCCAAGGCTCATCCAGAGAGCACGCTGCCCTAATTCCTCTATATCTTGGAATAAAGGCAGTTGTTGCCAAGTCCTTTGCTCGTATCCACAGGTCAAATCTAATAAATAACGCAATTCTTCCACTAGTATTTGAAGAGCCTGCAGATTATGACAAAATTGACGAATACGATGACATTAGAATTGTAAATATGGAAGAATCTATAGAAAAAGATTCCTATATCTTAGAAGATTTGACTAAAAATATCAAGATAAAATTAAAATCAGATTTTTCAAATAGAGAAAAGCAAGTTCTCCTAGAAGGAGGCTACCTAGCTTATGCTAAAAATTTAGTATTGGAGTAAGTATGAAAGTAACACTAATAAAGGGTGATGGTATAGGCCCCGAAATAAGCCAAGCTATGAAGGAAGTAGTAGGAGCCCTAGACCTTGACCTAGAATTTGAAGAGATAAATGCAGGCCTTTCCGTCTTTGAAAAGGAAGGCACCTATATACCAGAAGCTCTCTTTGAATCCATAAATAAAAATAAAATCGCCATCAAAGGCCCAATCACAACACCAATTGGCCATGGTTTTAGGTCTATAAATGTAGAATTAAGGAAGAAATTTGACCTCTACGCTAATATCAGACCAATCAAGGCCCCAGGTCCATTAGAGTTAAAATTTGATGGTGTAGACATGGTAATCTTCAGAGAAAATACAGAAGACCTCTACGCAGGAGTTGAAGAGCAAATTTCAGACAATGAAGCCCACTCCATAAAGATAATCACAAGAGATAAGTCAGAAAGAATTATAAGGGCTGCCTTTGACTATGCCCAAGCTCAAAATAGGAAAAAAGTGAGTGTCGTAACCAAGGCTAATATAATGAAACTAACTGACGGACTCTTTCTAGATGTTGCAAGAGAAGTAGCCAAAGCCTATCCAGATATAGAAATGGAAGAAATCCTAGTCGATAACACTGCCATGCAGATGGTCATGCACCCAGAAAGATTTGATATTATTGTCACAGAAAACCTCTACGGCGATATCCTATCAGACCTTGGAGCAGGCCTTGTAGGCGGTCTTGGCCTCATGCCTGGAGTAAATAAGGGTAAGGATATTGCAATCTATGAATCAATCCACGGCTCAGCCCCAGATATAGCTGGCCAAAACCTTGCCAATCCTATTGCCATGCTCTTAACTCTCTGCCTAATGCTAGATGATATAGGAGAAAATGCCAAGGCAGCTAAGCTGAGATCTGCAATCTATAAGACCCTATCAGATAAGGCAAATTACACAAGAGACTTGGGTGGTTCTGCTACTACAAAAGAAATCACTCAAGCGATAATCAAAAATTTAGGGGTCTAGAATGGAAATTAATAAATACGCAGGCCCTATCAAAGAACTAAATAATATAGACAAGAGTCTCTATGACAAATTTGATATAAAAAGGGGCCTTAGGAATAAAAATGGGACAGGAGTCCTGGTTGGCATAACCAAGGTGGGGGATGTTTGCGGCTATAAGATAGAAGATGGCAAGAAAATCCCCGCCCATGGCGAGCTTTACTACAGGGGCTATCCTCTAACAAAGCTTGTAAAAGATGTTGAAGATACCCACAGGCTTGGCTTTGAGGAAGTAATCTATCTTTTGATTTTTAATAGCCTAGCCCAAAAAGAAGAGCTTGATAGCTTTAGGGAAATTCTAGCATCAAATATGACCCTACCAAGGGGATTTTTTGAAAATACTATTCTTAACCTCCCAGGTACAGACATAATGAACAAGATGATGGGTTCAATGCTAGCCCTTTATACCTATGACAAGGACCCAGACAATACATCTATAGAAAATGTCCTAGGCCAATCCCTATCGCTCATCGCCAAGATTCCTCTCCTTGCCATATATTCCTACCAGGCAAAACTACATAAATTTGGCAGAGAGTCGCTCATAATCCACAACCCAAGCCCAGATAAGTCAATTGCAGAAAATATTCTCTCCATGCTAAGACCTGACCAAGCTTATAGCAAGAAGGAAGCAGAAATCCTAGACCTCTTGCTTATAATCCATGCAGAGCATGGAGGAGGAAATAATTCAGCCTTTGCAACCCACGTAGTCTCCTCATCAGGCACAGATACCTATTCATCAATTGTAGCTGGCCTTGCCTCTCTCAAGGGCCCTAGACACGGAGGAGCCAATATAAAGGTAAGCAGGATGCTTGATAATATTAGGGAAAATATTAAGGACACTGAAGATGAGTCAGAGATTAAAGCCTACCTAGAAGATATCCTAGATAAAAAGTCCTTTGATAAGAAGGGCTTAGTCTATGGCCTAGGCCATGCAGTTTATACCCTATCAGACCCTAGGGAGCTTCTCTTAAAAGAGAAGGCTAGAGAGATAGCAGAGATAAAGGGCAGAATGAAAGACTTCCTTTTTATAGAAAGGGTTGAAAATATTGGAGCAAGGCTTATCAAGGATAGGAAAAACATGGCCTATCTTCCATGTGCCAATGTTGACCTATATTCAGGTTTTGTCTATGATATGCTAAATATTCCAAAAGACTTGTATTTACCAATCTTTGCTATAGCAAGGACAGTAGGTTGGTGTGCCCACAGACTCGAGCAAATCGAAGATGAAAAGATTATTAGGCCTGCCTACAAGTCTTTAAATGACAAGAAAGAATATATACCAATGGATAAAAGGTGAAAAGATTGGGTATAAGGTATTCTAAGGAGTTTATATGAAAGTTTCTTATATAAAAGCATTTGAAGACAATTACATTTGGACCATAGAAGAAGACAAGGACATAATATTAGAAGATCCAGGCGATTCCAAGCCTGCCCTTGAATATTTAGATGGTAAAAATCTTGTGGCAATCTTACTTACCCACAAGCACCTAGACCATATAGGCGGGGTAGAAAAGTTAAAGGCAAAATATCCTTTTGCTAGAGTATTTGGACCTATAGAAACAGAAAATCTAAATGATAAGACCCTAAAAGAAGGAGATACTTTTAGCCTTTTAGGCTATGATTTCAAAGTAATAAAGACAGCTGGCCATACCTATGACCACATTTCTTACCTTGTAGATGGCAGACTATTTTGCGGAGATGCCCTATTTTCATCAGGTTGCGGAAGAGTCTTTACAGGAAGATTCGACTTATCTTTTAAGACAATCGATAAAATAAGGTCTCTTCCAGAAGAAACCCTAGTCTACCCAGCCCACGAATATACAATAAAACATCTAACATCATCCAAAAATATAATTAAAGAAGACTTCATGGATGAAGAAATAAAAAAGGCAAAAGAAAGCCTAGCTTTAGGCAAACCGACCCTTCCAACAAGTATAAAAAGAGAATGGAAGATAAATCCACTATTTAAGGCGAAGGATCCTGAAGAGTTTAAAGTCTTTACTAAACTTAAGAATATGGACTAAAAAAACTCCCCAGCTTAGAATAAAATCTAAGTTAGGGAGTTTTCTTTAGGAAACAGTCATCATCATGAGAATTTATAAAGCCTACCGCCTGGAGGAAGGAATATATTGTCGTAGATCCTACAAATTTCATGCCACGTTTTTTAAGATCCTTTGATAGCTTATCAGAGATTTCTGATGTGGTCTTGTCATTTTCATAGATAATCTCATCTCCCACAAAGCCTTTTAAGTAAGCATAAAAAGACCCAAATTCTTCTTCAATTTGTTTGAAAACCTTGGCATTACTAATACTAGCCCTTATCTTTAGCTTATTTCTGATTATATCAGGATTATTTAAAAGCTCATCTATCTTTGTTGCATCATAGATTAGTATTTTTTCTAAATCAAATCCATCATAAGCCTTGCGGAAGGCCTCTCTTTTATTTAGGACAATCTCCCAAGAAAGACCTGCCTGAAAGGCTTCTAAAATAAGCATCTCAAATAGATAGTCTTCATCAAAATTAGCCTTTCCCCACTCCTCATCGTGGTAGATCACATAGGCAGGGTTATTAGGATTTACCCAAGAGCATCTTTTCATAATTATTTTCCTTTCTTTGGCATTTTAAATTTAGCCATATCATGGCCTTCTAGCTTCAGTAGCTCGTACTTATTATCTATCCCTCCTGCATAACCTGTTAGGCTCATGTTGCTCCCAATTACCCTATGGCAGGGGATGATTATAGAAATAGGATTGGCTCCAACAGCCCCACCTACAGCTTGACTAGACATATTTTTTATTTCTCTTTTCTTGGCAATAAGTCTTGCAATTTCCTTGTAGGTCATGACCTTACCATAGGGGATGGTAAGGAGGATTTCTATTACACTTTTCCTAAAATCACTCATTTCTGGAAGGAGAAATTTAGGGACAAAACCTGGGTTTATTCTTTTAAAATATAAGTCTAGGAAGCTAGTGGCCTCCTTAAAATTTTCGGGCTTATTTTTTAGAAAATCATCCTCATCAAAAGGAAAGGCATTCTCAAAATAAAGACCAGTAAGAATATTTCCTTCAGAAGTCATAATTATATTATCAAAATTTCTTGGAGTATAGTATCTATATAAGTAATTCATTTTCTTATTTTCGCTTTCAAAATAATTATACCCAAATAAGCGGTATGAATTTAAAATTATAAAGGAGGACCCATGGCCTTAGATGCTATAAACATTGCCCAGGAGGCAATTGACCTAATAAAAGAAAAAATAAATAACCTAAATAAGCTAAATATAATAGTGGCTGGAAAGACTGGTGTTGGTAAGTCTACCCTTATCAATGCTGTATTTAAAGATAACCTAGCCGAAGAAGGCCTGGGTAAGCCTGTTACAAGTCACATGAGAAAGATAAGCAAGTATGGGGTCCCGCTAAATATCTACGATACCAAGGGCTTTGAGCTTGGAAAAGATGTCCAGGAAGAGGTCAAAGCTGAGATAATATCTACTATTAATAATGGCCTTAGCAAAAATGACATCAATGAGGCCATTCATTGCATTTGGTATTGCATAAACACCAGCTCTAATAGGGTAGAGCCAGAAGAAATCGAGTGGATAAGAGAGCTTACCCACGAGAATAGGACGACCCAAGTGCCAATCATAATTGTCCTAACCCAGTCAATTTCAAAGAAAAATGCTGAGAAACTTCGTTCTATAATCGAGGATGAAAACCTGGATATAATCCAAGTTGTTCCAGTTCTTGCCAAGGACTTTGAGATAGAAGATGTAGGTACAGTCAAGTCTTTCGGCCTAGATAGGCTAATAAATATTATGGGACACGCTCTGCCAGAAGAGCTTCAAGACACCCTCCAGCATGTACAGATAGCAAATTTAGAAGCAAAAAAGTCAAGAGCAGTTAAGGCTGTAGCTGCAGCAGCCCTAGCTGCCACAGGCCAAGGTGCAGCCCCAATTCCCTTTGCAGATGCCACTTTACTAATCCCAACCCAAATAGCGATGATAGCATCAATTACAGTCATCTTCGGCTTCGATATCAATAAATCAGTCATCGCAGCCCTAGTTTCATCCACCCTAGGATCAGGGGGAGCGACACTTTTGGGAAGGACAGTTGTAGCCAATATCATAAAACTAGTCCCAGGAGCAGGATCCATAGCAGGAGGAGCCATATCAGCAGGCACAGCAGGAGTAATCACAGCAGCCCTAGGCACAGCCTATATAGCAATCATGGAGCAAGTATTTAAGGGAGAGATGAAATTAGAAGACATCACAACCAAAGAAGGCAAAGAAAATATCCAACAAATCTTCAAAGAAAACCTCAAAAATGGCAAGGAAAACTTAATGAAAATCCTTGAAAAGGGTAAGAAGAAATAAATTCAAATAAGAACCATTAAATAAATAGTTAAAAACAATTCTAGCTTGTAAAATACCTAAATAATGATATAATAATTGTAAGAGAAGCCACCTCTTAGGTCATCAAAAAAGCCCTTGATTAATTCAAGGAAAATGTAGAGTGCGATTCTTCATGAGAATCAAAAAAGACGGTAGCTGTAACTATCGTTTTTTTTTTATAATGGTAATTCAAATAAAGGCTCATAAATTTTAACAAAACTTTAATATAAAAATATCTGAATCGCTCAATAATGAGCGATTTTTTGCGTTGTAGTATTGTTTATAAAGTTCATATTTATGGGTATAAAATCAAATATAATAGACATATAAAAATAATATTGAGAGTATGGAAAGGAAATGAAATGACAGAAAAAGTAGCAATCCAAGAGACCTACGGCGAAAAATACCAACACTGTTGGGGATGCGGCGTTCAAAATAAAGAAGGCCTCCATCTCAAATCCTACCCAACAGATGATGGAAAAGAAGTAATATGCAAGGTAAAACCAGATAAGATGTACACAGGAGGAGTCCCATTCAACCTTTTCGGCGGTATGATAGCAATGCTATTTGACTGTCACGGCACAGCTAGCGCAGCCTACTTCAACCACCACGCCCAGGGCCTAGAACTAAATAAAGACACAGTAATCCAAAGATACATCACAGCCAGACTAGAAGTAGACTTCAAAAAACCAACCCCAATGGATGAAGAAATCATAATCAGGTCAAGCCTAGCAGAACTAGGAGAAAGAAAAGCAATAATAGAAATGACCCTAGAAGCAAAAGGAGAAATAAGAGCCAAAGCAAGAATGGTAGCAGTAAAGATAAAAGACCAATAAAAAGATAAAGCCCTCTGAAATAAAAAATAAGGGGGCTTTTAAGTTTGAGAACAAACGAAAAAGGACAAAATCAAACGCAAGATTCTTGCGTTTGAAACGTAAAGAATAAGATTTCTCCACTCGAAAGCTCGGTCGAAACAAGGGGATGAGAAAGTGATAGCACAGAAAAAAAGTAAAACTCGGTCGTGACGATAACCCTTCTCGAGTGTAACGAGAGAACTCATAGCTATGTATATATAGGGTTGTTAATCTACATTGGCATTAGGTAAATATAACCATTACCTTATAAAAACAAAAGTTTTCGCAGAAAACATCACCTTCCCATTCATCAACCTCAATGGAAAGTCCGTAGGCTAATTGATGCCACTCTTATCCGAATTGACTACACCCTTTCTCGAACATATGTGAGAGAACTCATGGTTCTTTTAATAGAAGGTTTTGTATCTGCATCGGCAGTAGGTGCATCTTACAATTCCCTTTCTTCGAGCGAAGGCCAGCCCGTCGGCTCCAGGAGACATGTCTATTAGAACTGTTAAGTCGTCATTATTAATTAAAATCAAAGAAAAACTATATACACTCTTCGTATAAGTAACATGCTGTTAAAAGTGTTTCTATTAATTTAAGCTTGTGTAATAGATCCCTCTGCTACGGTCGGGATAAGGGGAGTAAAGATATTGGGACAAGGGAAGGAGAAAGTGATAGAACAGAGAAAAGTAAAACTATGTCGTCACCATCCTCCCTTCTCGAACGAACGTGAGAGAACTCATCGATCTGTTCATATCGGGATATGTAATTACATCGGTATTAGGTGAATATCATCATTACCTTATATCTACAAAAAGTTTTCGAAGAAAACTCACTATTCCCTTTCATCGACCAAAGACAAGCTCGTCGGCTCAGAGAGATCAAGCTCGTCGGCTCCAGGAGACATGCCCATTAGAACTGATAGTAAGTCACAATTTACTCAAGTCAAAGAACAAATTCATCTTCAAAACCATAATCAAAATAAGATAGATTTAATTCATTACTCATAATCGACTCAAAAACCAAACGCAAGATTCTTGCGTTTGAAAATATTTAAAATATAATAAACGCAAAAGGAGAGATTATGAGGGAAACTTACAACTTAGAATTCAAACAAACCATGACAAACTCGTTCCTTAAAACAGTAGTGGCTTTTGCCAATTATGACGGAGGCAAAATTATCTTTGGTCTAGATGATGAGGCCAATATAATTGGGATAGAAAACCCTACAAAATTTGCTATAGACCTTGAAAATAAAATAAATGACTCAATAAATCCTCAAGTATCTTATGAAATAGAGATAGATCAAAATTATCTGGTAATATTAAATGTGGAAAGTGGTGATGATAAGCCTTATTTCTACAAATCCAAGTCATATAAAAGAAATGATTCAGCTACAGTCGAAGTTGACAACCAAGAACTTAAAAGATTGATACTTGAGGGGAAAAATATATCCTATGATCAGGTTCCATCCACATACAAGGATTATAAATTCTCATACTTAGAAGGTAAATTGCAGGAACAATTAGGCATAGATAAATTAAATAATGATATATTAAAAACTTTAGAGCTAATCGACAAAAATAACGAATTAACAAATGCAGGAGATATCTTTTCTGATAGAAACTCAAGAAATATGATAGATATTGTAAGATTTGGTGATGATATAAATACTATATTAAGCAGATTCACCTACAAGGATATGTCAATCTTAAAGGCCTTTGACCTAGCCCTAGATAAATACAAGGAATACTATAATATCGAAAAAATAGATGGTATGTATAGGAGAAAGATAGAACTAATACCAGAGCCAGCTTTCAGAGAAGCAATAGCCAATGCCCTAGTTCATAGAGATTGGATGATCCATTCCTTCATCCAGATATCCCTAACAGAAGAAGGAATCAGGATAATATCACCAGGCTCCCTCACCCAAGGCATATCAGAAGAAGAATATATAAATGGCAATTTATCCCTAATGAGAAACCCAATCATAGCAAATATATTCTTTAGACTGGATATAATAGAAGCCTTTGGTACAGGTATCAGAAGAATAAAAAAGGCATATGAAGATGAAGTAGTAAAACCAGAATTTAAAGTATACCAAAACTCAATAGAAGTCTTCCTACCTGTAATAGAAAAAAGCCTAGACCTAAGCATAGATGAAAACAAGGTTATAGAAGCTTTAATAAATAAAAAACTCTCAAGCTCTCAACTAGGAGAAATCACAGGTTTTAAGAAAAATAAACTCATAGACTTGTTAAATTCACTAATAGAAAAGTCTGTAGTAGTAAGAGAAGGTAAGAATAGGGGAACTAAGTATAAGTTAAGATAACAGAAAGGATATATTATGACAGATATAGTTATAGATAGCGTTTTAAAATATTTAGATGAATTAAAATGTAAAAATATTTCAAATGCTTATTTTAGAGGAGAATCAAAAAAATATGATTCTATTACATCATCTTATTTTAGAAAGGGCACTATAGACCATTCACAAACCACTTTTAAGGAATTTATCGAATCTTATCGATATGAAGTAAGTTCACAATTAAGTGAATTTGATAGAGAAAATTTTTTAGCATACGCTCAACATCATGGGTTGCCAACAAATTTGATTGACATTACAAGCAATCCTTTAGTAGCTTTGTATTTTGCATGTCAAAATAATTCTGAGGATTCGGGCTACGTATATGTGTTTAAGAGTAATAGATTTATTAATTTTCCCAATGAGCTAAAAGAATATGAGCTTAAAAGTATATACGAGGCTTTAATAAACAACGATAACATTCAAGAGATACTTTTTCATATTATTCACAAATATTATATTGAAAACTTTGATGATTTTATGCATTATTACTCAGAAAATATTTCTATCTATTTAGACTTTGTAAAAGGTAATATAAAAGAAGATCCAGATAAAAATTATTTAAAGTCTCAAGAAGAGGCAGTAGCATGGTTAAAGTCAGTAAAAGACCAATATGGTATGCAATATTATTTTGATAACTTTTTTGAAAAATTCTATAAAAATTCAGGGATTGATAATATAGAATCTGGACTTGATATAATAAGAGTTATTGGTAATTTATTAGGGTATAAAACTAATGATGACCTTTTCAGTAATCATACTGTGCTCATAACATTGTCATTTTTATCAACATTTATATTTTTGATTAGTACAAAAAAATTTAATGCATACTATATCTCAATGCCAAAATTTCCAGAAATGCTATATAGTCCTGAATTAAATTTTGATAGAATGAATCTTCAATCTGGCAAATTTATATATCAGAATGTGATCTATCCTTATCCTTATTTTCTAAATAAAGAAGAATGGACACCTACCCAAGAAGAAATAAAATATGATTATAAATTTAAAATAGAAAATAAAAATCAGATTTTAATTGAACTTGATTTATTAAACATAAATAATATGACACTTTTTCATGACCCAGACAATATTGCCTCATATATAAAAAATAAATATAAACCTAATGAAAATTAAACATTTTATTAAATAAACAAGAAATTGTAAGTTTTTTTACCTTATTTATTAATTTGCATGACTTGGGCGAAACTAGGGAGGAGATCAAGCTCGGTCGGGACAAGGTGAGGCAGAAGTGACAGCATAGGAAAAAGTAAAAATTGGCCGTTACCATCCTCCCTTCTCGAACGAATGTGAGAGTGCAAGCCTGCCCGGCTCTTTGAGGGCCATGGTTATGTGTATTTAGGGTTCTGTACCTACATCGGTATTAGGTGAATATCGTCATTACCTTATATCTACAAAAAGTTTTCGCAGAAAACCACCTTACCCTATCCCAAAACCTTCCTTTTCCCAAGGAAAACATAACCAATTTTAGCTTTCTTGACTTTGTTTGAAAATTACATAAACATCTCCTTGATTATGTTTACATAATCACAATTTTATATTATAATTTAATATATATCCATATGTCTTAACATGAATTTAATCAATTCACATAGTATTTTGTTAAGCATTTTATTATCTTGCAAAATCCTTATAATAAAAGATAATATAGATATAACAATTCAGGAGTAAGAAATGGAAAGCATTAAAAAACATCTTCCAAAAATTATAATAATAATTTCATTATTGATGAACATAGCCTTCGCTTATTTTATCAATAAATACAATATACTACCAATGAAATACAGGCTACTAGTAATAGGAAGCTCTATTTTGCTTATGCTTATCTATATTCTTTTATACACCAAGGGTAAAATCAAAGGCGCTTTTAACGTGCTTTATTTGATAGCCCTTGTTTTTATTGTTTTAGGCCAGGGAGTTGCCATGTCCTATGCCAATACATCCATTAGGACAATCGATGAAATAAACAAAAATAAGAACATCACAAAAACACAGATGTCCTATATAGTAAGGAAAGATTCACCATATAAGAGCCTAGAGGATATCAAAGATGCTAGCCTTGCTACATCTGAGGCAGACAATGAAGAAACCATAGATAAGATAATAAGCGAATATAATGACAAATATAAGGGAAATTTATCCAAGGTCAAATACGTAGACTATATAACCCTAGCCAAGAGCCTATTAAGTGGCAAAGAGGAAGTAATCCTTCTTAATGAAGGCTTTAGGCAAATCATAGAAGAAAATATCGAAGACTTCGCAGACCAGACCAGAATACTAGACTCAGTCCTAGTAGAAGGCAAGAGCGAGGAAAAGGAAAAGGAAGAAGTCGCAAAAGATGATTCCTTCAATGTTTATATATCAGGTATAGACACCTACGGATCCTTATCCACAGTGTCTAGGTCAGATGTCAACCTTATAATAAGTGTCAACCCAACAGCAGGCAAGGTCCTAATCACAACCATACCAAGGGATTCATACGTAGATATCCCAGGCATAGGCAAGGACAAGCTAACTCACGCCGGCCTATATGGAGTAGACAAGTCAATAGCAACTCTAGAGGGCCTCTTTGGGGAGGACATCGACTACTATGCCAAGGTCAACTTCACCACTCTAAAAGATTTAATAGACCTCTTAGGTGGTATAGAAGTAGAAAACCCAAGGGCATTTTCAGCAAGTGGCTACAATTTTGTCCAAGGAACAAATCACCTAGACGGTACTGCTGCCCTTGTATTTGCTAGGGACAGATACCACCAAGCTGCGGGAGACTTCGATAGGGGCAAAAACCACACTAGGATTATAGAGGCAATTATTAGAAAGATGCTCAGCCCTCAAATGCTCCTAAACTTCGGAGACATAGCAGGTGTAGCACTCAAATCAGTCAACACAAATATGCCTTATGATAAAATGATAGAATTAGTTAATAGACAACTAGACGAAGGCACATCATGGAAGATAAAGAGCCAAGCTCTAGAAGGAGCGGGTACTATGGACCTACCATCAGCTCTAATGCCAGATTCTAGACTATATATGATGGTACCAAACGAAGATTCTAAAAACAAAGTTAAGGAAAGCATAGAAGATAATAACAAGTAGGGGAAGATATGGGTCAGACTACAATACTCATAATGATTTTAACAATTGTATCAAAAATATTTGGCTTTGTGAGAGAGTCGGTCATGGCTGCTTATATAGGAGCTGGTGAACTTAAGTCTATTTACACTACATCAATGACAATTCCCAATATGATGATCGCCATAATTACAGCTGGTATCATAACAGCTTATATCCCAACTTATAATAAGGTTAGAAATGATATAAGTGATGAAGCTGCGAAGGATTTCACATCAAACTTAATAAATATATTAATGTTTTATGGATGTCTTACCCTACTTATAGTTTTCATATTTGCAAGACCGCTGTCTAAACTTTTTTCGCCAGATTTATCTGGCACATCATTAGATTTGTGTGTAAACTTTACAAGAATAATTGTTTTCACTACTTTTACATTATTATATGCTTCGGTAACTAAAGGATATCTTAATATCAAAGGTAATTTTGTTGATCCTGCTTTAGTTGGAATCATTCTGAATATAGTAATTATTATATTTACTATATTAACTAATAAATTTAATAATCCATATATTTTAATAATTGGAGCTCTATTTGCCAATATTATACAATTTATAAGATTTCCTTATGCAAGTAAGAAATTAGGTTTTAAATATAAAAGAATATTCAATTTAAAAGATATATATATTAAATATCTTATGACCATGATGCTACCTATTATATTTTCATCTGCAGCTGATCAATTATCTATATTGGTTGATAACTCAATGGCTTCAGCTTTTTTTGGTGTTTCATCCGTATCGAAAATATATTATGCAAAGACAATGCTTAACTTCATTATGGGAGTAGTTACGGTTACCGTTGCTACAGTGTCATTTCCAGAGATAGCTAGACTTGGTCAAGCAGGAGAAATAGAAGAAATGAAAAGCTCTATATCATCAGCCATAATAATGACTATGCTTTTAGTAATACCAGCTACATTAGGAATGATGGCTTTATCAAGTCCTATCATTAAGCTTGCTTTTGAAAGAAATGCATTTACTTCTTCAGACACATCGATTGTAGCAAGTCTTTTAGTATCCTACGGTCCATTTATAATTTTTACTTCATTTATAAAAATCTTAGGAAATGCATTTTATTCTGTTGGAGATGCTAAAACACCAGTAATCATCATTTTTAGCCAACAAGGGATAAACATAATCTTAAACTTTATTTTAGTTAATTTTATAGGAATAAATGGAATTGCTCTAGCTACATCTGTATCGACAGCAATAGGTACATTATTGATGATTATAGCTTTTAAGAATAAGTTTGGAAGCTTTAATTTTAAGGGCAATTTAAAATCAGTAGCAATAATATCTATATGTTCGTTTATTATGTCAATTATTGCCTTAATAGTGCATGATTATTTGAAAATAAAAGTAGGGTTAATTCTTTCATTACTAATTTCAGTATCATTATCTGGAATAGTATATTTATTATCTATATCTTTATCAAATATAGATGAGGTTAAATCTCTCAAACTTTCTTTTAAAGAAAGAATTAATAAGAAAGGAGAATAATTTGAAAAGTGAAAAAGGAATATTTAGGAAATTTCTAATATTATTATTTTTTGACATTATAATAATCAATCTTTCATACTTTTTTGCCTTGTATTTTAGGTTTGATTTAGAGTTTTCTGCCATACCTATAGAGTATTTCTCAGCATTTACTAAATATGCTTTTATAAATACAGCTATTACAATTATTATTTATTCATTATTTAGACTTTATAAGATGATTTTGCAATATGCTTCATATAATGAACTTATTCAGATAACTTTGGCCTGTATTTTATCACTAGTGACTCATATCATAGGTATAACATTATTATTTGAGAGAATGCCAGCATCATATTTTATATTTGGATTCATTATTCAATATACTGGCACAGTAGCTTTAAGGTTTGCCAAAAAGTTACTCATACAAGCTAGGTATAATGTACTTAGGAGAGATCCTTCATATAAGAAGGCTATAATTATAGGAGCAGGCTCTGCTGGACAAACCATAAAGGAAGATATTAATAAATCCAATGTCCAAGAAAATACAAGTATTAAAGTAGTAGGATTTATAGACGATGACCCAAGCAAGAAGGGACGCTATATAGATAATACCATCATATATGGCGGTAGAGATAAGATAAAAGAATTGGTAGATAAGGAGTTAGTAGACCTAATCCTAGTAGCCTTACCATCAGCTGCAGAAAGAGATAAGAAAGAAATTCTTAGCATATGTAGCGATACAAATGCAGAGGTAAAGGTCTTGCCAGGACTTTATCAATTAGTGTCTGGTAAGATATCAGTATCAAAGATGAAGGATGTAGAGATAGAAGACCTTCTAGGTCGTGAACCAGTCAAAATATTTTCTAACGAAACCTATGAATACCTCAATGACCAGGTGGTCCTAGTGACAGGAGGCGGAGGCTCGATTGGTTCTGAACTATGTAGGCAGATTGCCCAATATGGTCCTAAGCTTCTCATAATATTTGATATCTACGAAAACAATGCCTACGATATAGAGCAAGAATTAAAAAGAACTCACAAAGACCTCAATTTATTAACATTAATAGGTTCTGTAAGAGACTACAACAGGGTCAAACAAGTATTTGAAACATATAAGCCTAGCATAGTATTCCATGCTGCAGCTCACAAGCATGTACCACTTATGGAAGTAAGCCCTATGGAGGCTATCAAAAACAATGTTAGAGGTACTTATATAGTAGGACTCTTATCACTTATATATAATGCAAAGCGTTTTGTCCTTATATCCACAGACAAGGCTGTAAACCCAACATCTATAATGGGAGCTACAAAGAGAGTCTGTGAGAAGATAATCCAAGGTTTAAATGATGTGAGAGAAAACCAGAACTACAATATGCTAAGCAAGATAGTAGCAAGAGATGGTGACCACACCTTCAAAGTCGATCCAGCTAGAGAATTAGCAGGTAAATCTCAAAGGACAGAGTTTGTAGCAGTACGTTTTGGAAATGTCCTGGGATCTAATGGTTCAGTAATACCATTGTTCAAAAAACAGATAGCGGAAGGTGGACCAGTAACAGTCACCCATCCTGATATTATAAGATATTTTATGACGATTAAGGAAGCTGTAAAACTAGTTCTCCAAGCAGGCTCTATTGCAGAGGGCGGCGAAATATTCGTTCTAGATATGGGAGACCCTGTAAGGATTGATGATCTAGCTAGACAGCTAATCAAGCTATCAGGTTATGAACCAGATATAAATATGAAGATAGTCTACACAGGTCTTAGACCAGGAGAAAAGCTCTACGAAGAAAAGCTAATGGATGAGGAAAACCTATCAGAAACAGTCCACGAAGGAATATCAGTAGGAAAGCCACTAGATTTCTCAAGAGAAGACTTCTTCAAAGACCTAGAGTCAGTAATCAATGAAGAACACTTAGATAATGATGATATAGTAGAGATAATTAATAAACTTATTACTACTTTTATAGGAAAACAAAGGAGTTAAGATGCAAATACCATTTTCGCCACCAGACATATCACAAGCAGAGATAGATGAGGTAGTTGATGCACTCAAATCTGGATGGATAACAACAGGACCAAAAACAAAGAAACTAGAAAAAGAATTAAATCAATTTACTGATACTAACATAGGTGTATGTCTAAATTCTCAAACAGCAGCAGCTGAAATGACCCTAAGAGTCCTAGGTATTGGACCTGGAGATGAGGTTATAACAAGTGTTTATACTTACACAGCATCAGCATCAGTAATAGATCATGTAGGCGCTAAAATAGTGATGGTAGATACTCAGGAAGATAGTCTAGAGATGGATTATGAAAAGCTAGAAGAATCCATTACAGAAAAGACAAAAGTAATAATTCCTGTTGATCTTGCAGGTATACCATGTGACTATGACAAAATCTTTGAAATAGTAGAAAGAAAGAAAAATCTATTTCATTCAAATAATGAAATCCAAGAAAATTTTGGAAGGATAATTGTAGTTGCTGATACTGCCCACTCTCTAGGAGCTGAATATAAGGGCAAGAAGACAGGATCAGTAGCAGATTTTTCAAACTTCTCATTCCATGCTGTTAAGAACTTCACTACAGCTGAAGGCGGATACTCTACATGGAAAGATAGAGAAGGAATTGATAACGAGAAACTTTATAAACAATATCAACTTCTATCCTTACATGGTCAATCAAAAGATGCCTTAAGCAAAACTAAACTAGGATCATGGGAATATGATGTAGTTGGTCCATGGTATAAATGCAACATGACAGATGTCCTAGCCGGAATTGGTCTAGCTCAAGTAAAAAGATACCCAGAGCTTCTAAAAAGACGTAGGGAAATTATTAAAAAATATGATGACGCATTTAAGCCACTAGGCATAGAAGTCTTAGACCATTATAATGATATTCATTCATCATCAGGACATCTTTATATAACAAGAGTACCTGGAATAAGCTTAGAAGATAGAAACTCAATAATAGAAGAAATGGCAAAAGCAGGTATAGCTTGTAACGTACATTACAAACCACTTCCTCTATTAACAGCTTATAAAAATTTAGGTTTTGATATAAAAGATTACCCAAATGCCTATAAGCGATATGAAAATGAAATAACACTTCCTCTTCATACCAAGCTTACAGATGAAGAAGTTGATTATGTTATTGAAAAATATTGTGAGATTGTAAAAGAATATATATAGAGCGAGAAGGTACTATGAAAAAATTAATGATTTTAGGAGCTAGTGTTTTACAAATACCTGCTATCTTGGAAGCGAAAAAAATGGGACTATATGTTATAGCAGTTGACATGAATCCTAATGCAGAAGGTTTTTCATATGCAGATAAGAAAATTGTGGTGAGCACTACTGACACAGAAAAAGTATTAGAAGAAGCTAAGAAAAATAAAATAGACGGGATTATTACTATTGCTAGTGATAGACCTATGACTACTGTAGCTAAAGTTGCAAAAGAACTTAACTTAATAGGAATAAATGAAAGTACAGCAATAAATGCTACTAATAAGTCTAAAATGAGAGATGTTTTAAAAAAGAATAATGTTCCCATACCTTTGTATTTATCAGTATCTAATTATGATTGTTATATTAAAGCCATTAATAAAATTAAAGAAAATAACTACAAATGTATAGTAAAGCCTGCTGACAATTCAGGAAGCAGAGGTATAAGATTAGTCGATAATTATGATTCAGAAAATTTAAGAAGAATATATGATTATTGTATAAAGAATACAAATTCTGGTAGTTTAGTAGTTGAAGAATATATGGAAGGACCAGAGGTCAGCGTAGAAACAATTTCTAAAGATGGCATTTGCAATGTTATTCAAGTTACAGACAAGATAACCACAGGAGCACCATACTTTGTAGAGATGGGTCATAGTCAGCCATCAAAATTAGAACATTCAATAGTTGAAGAAATTAAGAAAGTTGCTATTGATGCTAACAGAGCGATTGGTATCACAGATGGACCTTCACATACTGAAATCAAAATAACAAAAGATGGCCCAAAGATAGTTGAAATTGGTGCTAGATTGGGAGGAGATAATATTACAACTCATTTAGTCCCATACTCCACAGGAATTAATATGGTTGAAGCGTCTATTAAAATTGCAATTGGTGAAGATGTGAATATCGAAGAAAAACTCAACTTGGCATCAGCTATCAGGTATAAGAAATGTGACCTTGGAAGAATAATAGAAATAACAGGAATAAGTGAAGCATCAAAAATTCAAGGCATAAAAGTTATTAAGATTATTCATGGTGTAGGTGAAAATTCGACTAATATTAAAAGTTCTAATGATAGAGTATGTTACGCTATATCGCAACATGATTCAGTAGAACAAGCGATAGATGCCTGTGAAACAGCTTTAGAAAAAATAGAAATTAAGGTACAAAATTAATATAAATATGATTTATAGAAAATATATAAAAAGACTTATAGATTTAATATTTGCAATACTTGCGTTACCTTTTGTTCTTATTATATGCTTTATATTTGGTATTTTGATATATATAGAAGATCAAGGTGACATATTTTATATCGCAAAAAGAAGAGGTATAAATGGTTCTATATTTGGTATGTACAAACTTCGTTCAATGAAAATGAATGCACCTGATATAAGAAATGAGGATAACTCAACTTTTAGTAGCTCAAATGATCCACGAGTTACAAAAATAGGTAGAATAATGAGGAAAACATCTGTAGATGAGTTGCCTCAGATATTTAATATTTTAAAAGGCGATATGAGTTGGATAGGACCCAGACCAAATAACCCAAGCAAAGTTTATGAAAATATGACTAAAATTGAAAAGAAAAGACTTAGTATTAGGCCTGGTGTAACAGGCTATAGCCAAGCGTATTTTAGAAACTCAATTAATCAAGATGAAAAGCTGTTAAAAGATGTATTTTATGTAGATAATTTAAGTCTAATACTCGATATTAAAATAATTATTCAAACTGTAAAATCAGTAATCTTACAAAAAAATATTAATACAAAATAATTTAAGGAATATAATCATGAAATTATTAGAAGGAAAGAGAATACTATTTTTAGGTGCTTCAACTTATTTTTATGAAGCAGCTACATATGCTAAAAGTCAAGGTGCAGTCATTGTTGCTATTGACAAAAGGAGCAAAGAAGAGTGTATAGTTAAACAAATCGCTGATAAAGATTACCTACTGGATACTACAGATATAGATTCGATAAGAGATATAATTATAAAAGAAAAAATCGACGGTATATATCCAGGTGCAAGTGAAGTAAATATACCAATTTCTATCAAGCTCGCAAATGAATTTGGCTTACCAGCTTATTGTGATGAGGATTTATGGTCAATGGCCACAAATAAAGGGATTTTTAAAGAAATATGCAGAAAGTTTGGGGTACCTGTTACTCCAGTATTTAATATAATAGAACCTATAGACGAAGAACAGATTATAAATTTAAAATTTCCTGTTGTAACAAAGCCTGTTGATAATAATGGATCAACAGGAATAAGTATATGTGAAAAATCAGATGAATTCATAGAAGCATTTAAAAAAGCTAAAAACGCTAGTAAATGTGGAGAAGTCTTAGTTGAAAAGAAAATGAATTTTGAAAAAAGCTTGATTGCTCATTATACAGCTCAGGATGGAGATGTTATATTCTGTGGTCTAACTGACAAAGAATCCAAGAAAATAAAAAATGATGCAGCTCCTGTTATGTCTATTCAATTTATACCATCTGACTTAACTAATAAATTTAAGGATAGTATAAATGATAAGATAATTGAAATGCTAGAAGGGGTTGGAATTAAGTATGGACCAATTTGGATAGAGGTCTTTTACGATGATGACCTATTCTACTTAAATGAAATAGGGTATAGGTATGGTGGTTCTTTAACATATTATCCTGTTGAGTACTATTTTGGAATTAATCAAATGCATCAGTTAGTATATTATTTAGCCACTGGTAAATCATTATATAAAGACTTTAAAAATACCAAGGAATTAGAAAAAAGATTAGGAAATGTATATTGTATTTTACCTATGCAACTAAGGCCAGGTAAAATTAAATCAATTGAAGGATTAGACGCTCTACTAAGAGAAAAGTTTGTTTATGCATTTATCCAATCTCACATTGTAAATGACATAATATTAGAAACTGGAACTACTCATCAAGTGTTTGGATATATACATTTAATTGCGAATAACAAAGATGAATTAATAGAAAATATTAAATATGTTGACAAGTCAATTAAAGTGCTAGATGAGCAAGGTAAAAATATGCTAGATATTTTGTACTTACGATAGATAATTAGTTTATAGGGGTATTACTATGACAAATTTGAAAGTTATATCAGAAGATGAAGTTATAAAAATAATGGAAGATAGTTGGATTGATGGTATAGATATTATAAAAAAATCTTTTATTGAACGAGGAAGAGGTAAGGTCATATTACCAGATAAAATATCTCAGATATTTGATTCAACAACACAAAATAGGATAAATTGTATGCCATCAACCCTAGTTGATGAAAATGTTAGCGGTATGAAATGGGTTTCTGTATTTCCAACAAATTATAAGCAAAATATAAAAAATGTTAATGGATTAACTTTAATATCAGAGATAGAAACTGGGAAACCATATGCTCTAGTAGCAAGTACATGGTTGACCAAATTTAGAACTGCAGGTGTCGCTGGATTAGCTTCTAAATATTTAGCAAAAAAAGAAAATGAAATCATTGGATTTATTGGATCAGGTGAAGAGGCGAAGATGCATTTTGAGATTTTTAAATTGTTATACCCTGAACTCAGGGAATGTAGAGTATCATCTAGAACAAATAAATCTTGTATTAAATTTGTAGATTCACTAAAAGAAAAATATGAAGATGTAGATTTCGTTATATGTAATAATGACTATGAAAAAGCTATAAGAGGATCAGATATTATTGTTACAGCAATATCAGGTCAAGATACTGTACTAAAAGCAAAATGGATAGACAAGGCAAATTTTTATGTTCATGTTGGAGGACTTGAAGATGAGTATGAAGTTGCATTTAAAGCAGATAAAATTGTTTGCGATGAATGGGATGCTGTAAAACATAGAGGTAGTCAAACTATTAGTAAAATGTATCAAGATGGTCTTTTAAAAGATGAAGATATTTATGCTGAATTATTCGAAATATTATTAGGAAAGAAAGAGGGTCGCAGCAGTAGCGATAAATTTATATATTTTAATTCTGTTGGGATGTCATATGTTGATGTATTGCTAGCGAAATATATTTATGATAATTCTTCTAATTTCGGAAAAGTTTTATATATATAATATTGGAGATTAAATTGGATAGTCAAGAAAAAATACGATTAACAGGATATAATGACGAAAAAGGGATAAAAGCATATATTAAAAATCATATTCAAAAATATTTTTTATTGAAAGAGATGTTTATTGGAAAAACAAGTAAGTTTCAAAGTGCTAAAATATTTATTGATTTTTGGATTAGTGTACTAGTCTTAGGTGCTGGTATAAATGATTATTTTCAGTATAACTTTTACAAGATAAGTTATGCTGAAAGAAAAACTTTTATTGTTGGAAGAAAATGGAAAAAAATTCTATTAGAATGTAATGGATCTACAAAAATCGAATTATTTGATGACAAATTAAAGTTCAATGCAAAATTTGATGAGTTTTTAAATAGGGATTGGATTGATGTTGATAAGGCAGATTACAAATCAATTTTGGATTTTATTTCTAATCATGATACATTTTTCGTAAAGCAAAACATTGGAAGTGGAGGAAATGGAATAGTTAAATATAATTCAAAAGAGATTAAAGACGTAGAAGATTTTTATCATACAATAAAGGGAAAATCATTTTTATTAGAAGAAGCCATTAACCAGGATGCAAGTTTAGCAGAATTTAATCCTACATCTGTTAATACAATTAGGGTGGTAACAATAAGAGATGAATCTGAGGTGCATATTATGGATGCTGTGCTTAGGATGGGAAACGGAGATAAATCAACAGACAACTTTCATCAACATGGATTGGCAATGAAACTAGATGTTAAAACTGGAGAAGTTGTAAGCCCTGCAATTGATAAGAGTAATAATAAGTATGAATACCACCCTTTATCTAATAAAAAATTAGTAGGATATGTTGTTCCAAATTGGGATAAGGTTATAGATACTGTAACTAGAGCAAGCAAAGTGTCTAAAGAAGTTAGATATGTTGGCTGGGATATCGCAATTTTAGCTAATGGAGAGGTATCAATAATTGAAGGAAACTGTTCATCAGATCCTGATATTACACAAATGCCAGAACAGATTGGAAGATGGTATGACTATGAGAAGATTATTAACAAGCTTTAATTATAAAATCATTTTATTAATTAAAATATATTTTAATGGAGAATTTAAACATGAATTTAATACTAATCTCTGAATTTATGCAAGATGAGATATATTTAAATGAAGAAGTAAAATTCTATGATGATTTCGATAAAGTTATTTTATTTACAGTGAAAGGGCATGTATACAGTAATAATCATTTAACTATACCAGATTATATTGATGTAGGTAAATTAGACATACATTACAATTCGAATTTAAATAGAATTAAGTATTTGCTTAAAGGGGTTTTTAATATAGAAAGCTTTCGAGAATTTCTTTACTTGATTAAGAGTAAAAAAATGTCATTAAGTTCATTAATGAGATATTTACTATTTTCATCTAAAAGTTATCTGGTTTATGATAACATTAAGAAAAGACTTAATGATTTTAATCTAGATAAAAGTGAATCTATTGTATTTTACACATATAGAATTGGTCCAGCTACGTTTGCTTCTTATAAACTAAAGAAAGATTATCCAAATTCAAAATTAGTATCAAGAAGTCATGCACAGGATATATTTGAATTTAGAAATAAAGAAGAATATCTACCTTATAGGTCTGATTTATATAAAAATATTGATGAAATATATTGTATTTCGGAAGATGGCAAGAAATATCTAGAAAATAAATATGATTTTAATCAAAAAAATGTTTTTATTTATAGGTTAGGAACAAGAGATGTTGGAATAAATACAAATATAACAAATAATAATTTTGTAATTATTACCTGTTCTAGGATTGCAAGAATCAAAAGATTAACCATTATTGCAGAAGCATTAAAATGTATAGAGCGAGAAGATATAACTTGGATTCATTTTGGTGATGGAGATGATGATTATTTAAATGAAGTTAAAAACATCTTGAATTCTTGCAATCGAAATATTAAATTTGAATTTAGAGGCTTTGTTGATAATCGAGTTTATTTGGATTTGATAAGTAACATTCCATTTTCAATATTTATTAATGTTAGTGAATCAGAGGGATTACCTGTGTCAATTATGGAAGTAGAATCAGTTGGAGCTCCAGTTATTGCAACAGATGTGGGTGGTACATCTGAAGCAGTAGTTAATGGATATAATGGAATATTACTTCCAAAGAATTTAACGCCTGAGGATTTGGCTAGATCTATTTTAATATTTAAAAATATGAGTAATGAAGATTTTATAGAATATTCTAATAATTCAAGAAAAAAATGGGAAGAATATTTTAACTATGAGTTAAATTACCATAAATTTATTAAGCATCTTGAGGGGTTAAAATGATAAATAATAAAATTACTAATAAGAGATTGAAAATAGCTTACATATCATTTACTTTATTGATTATTAGCTTTTTTTTGATTATATCTTTGTTTAAAGATGTTAATACTATATTTGCATTGTCAATAATTACTTATGTCTCATTTATAATGATATGCATTCCTAATTATAAAAATAACATTTCTATTTTAATGTTTCTAATGTGTTTTTTTATTTTTTTAATGGGCTCATATTTTGCTTATGAATATTTAGATTACACAGAAGGGGTAGTTTTATTTGACGAAAATACACAAAATCATATATATTTATCTATTTTAATTGCACTAATAAGTATATTTTTTGGATATTTTTTCGCCCGATTTGGTGCCGATTATAAAAATAATGAAGTAAACAAAGAAAAGGAATTGCTGGTGCAGTCATCTAGTTTAATATTATTTTATCTTTCTTATATACCTTATATTACTATTGAGTTTCTAAGGGTTATTAAAGTTAGAGAAATTGGGTATACGGGTTTATATTTGGAAAATATAGTGAACCTACCATATATTATTACACTTTTTGCATATGGTTGTAGGATATATTTTTTTATATATTTATCTACATTGCCTAGTAAAAATAAGTCGAGATTACCAATTATATTATTTTTTATATATTCAGCAGTATCATTATTTACTGGAAATAGGTCTACCTTTGTAGTGAATGTATCATTAATATTTATTTACTATATTTTTAGAAGTAAGAATTCAAGTGTTAGGGACAATTGGATAAACGAAAGAAATATAATTTTTATTATTATTTTAGTACCTATCCTATTGTATTTATTAGATTTAGTTGGTAATATTAGATTTAATAATACACTTTTTGAACAGGAGTCATCATCAACATTAATAGATATTTTTGTCAAACAAGGTGTTAGTTCAAGCGTTATAGGATATGGTAAAATATATAATTATAAAATTCCTGAGAAAATATATTCTTTTGGAGATATTTATGAAAAGATAAGATTTAATCCTATATCAGTACTAGTTATGGGAGGAAAGTTTATTAGCGGAAATAGTGTTGAGAGAGCAATAAATGGAAATTCATTTGCTCATATTATTTCTTATATTGTTCTTCCATTCGGTTATTTAAGAGGAAGAGGACTTGGTACTACTTACATCGCAGAAGCCTATCATGATTTTGGTTATTTGGGCATTATACTTTTTAGTTTTATCTATGGAGTCATATTAAAGAAATGCCGTAATTTTGAAAACTCAAATTACTTTAAGAGATCAATTATTTTAATTGTTTTGGGTAGCTTGTTGATGACTCCACGCTCAAATGCAGATGATATTTTAAGTATATTTTTACAAACTGAAGTTATATTTAGTTTTATTCTATTGAGATTACTTATACTTGCGAGTCGAAGGAAATTGATTTTTAAATAATTAAATTAATAATTGCTATTTAATATAATTATATTATAATTTTAGTATAATTGATGGACATAATAAAAGTATTGAACTTTAGATATTTATGTAATAAAATAATATAAAAAGGAGAAAATATGAACGAACAAGAAATTGATTTATTGGAATTGGGTAAGCAGATTCTTAAGCATAGCTTACTTATTCTGATTCTTGCTATCCTGGCGGGAGCGGGGGCTTTTGGGCTTTCTAAGTATGTGATTAGTCCTAAGTATGAGGCTAATACTTCTATGATTGTTAGCAATTCTACTGAGCAGAAAGACAAGCAAACTGATGTGGAGCTTAGTCAGATTAATGCTAACAGGGCCCTAGTTTCTACCTATTCTGAGATTGTTAAATCTAGGGGGATTGCTGATAAGGTTATTGCTAATCTCAACCTTGATATGGACTATGAGGAGTTTTCTAATAAGGTATCTATAGAGCCTGTGAAGGATACTCAGATTATTTCTGTTAAGGTTGTTGATACTATAGCTCAGAGAGCAGCAGATATTGCCAATGAGACTTCTATGATCTTTAAGGATTCTATTACTCAGATTATGAATGTGGACAATGTCCAAATCCTAGACAAGGCGACCTTGCCTGAAGCACCATCTTCTCCAAAGGTTATGAGAAACACTGCTATTGGTGTTATGCTTGGGTTTATTCTTGGTATAGGTATTGCCCTTATTATGGAGCTATCTAATACTAGGGTTAAGACTAGTGAAGAAGTGACTGAAGCATTTGATATTGCTGTGCTTGGTCTAATTCCAGATAGACACAAGTATAAGAAGTAGGGGGGGAGATTATGGCTAAAAAACATTCTTATTATAATTCAAGTCTATATGATGAGGCTATTCGTTCTGTCAGAACTAATATCCAATTTGCAGATATTGATCACAAAAATAAAATAATCGCTATGACTTCTTCTAAGCCTAGTGAGGGGAAGACTACTGTAGTCTACAAACTTGCCCAATCTTTTGCTGAAAATGGAGAGAGGGTTGTCCTCCTAGATTTCGACCTTAGGGCTCCTAAGGTAGGGGTTGTGGCTGGTATTGATAATAACGTGGGCCTTACCAATGTTATTACAGGCAAGCTCGAGCTTGATAGAGCTCTTTATAGGGACAAGGGTCAGGAGAATCTTTTCTTGCTCCTTTCAGGTCCTACACCACCTAACCCAGCTGAGATTTTAGCTTCTAACCATATCAAGGACTTGGTTAATGAATTATCCCAGTCTTTTGACTATGTATTTATAGACACACCTCCAGTAGGTCTATTCACAGATGCATCTATTGTGTCTACCTTCTGCGATGGTATGATTTTTGCAATTAAATCCAATGATACCAAAAAGGAAGAGATAGCTAGAGCCCTTGATAATCTAAAGAAGGTTAATGCCAAGGTTATCGGTGCTGTCCTTACCTTTGCTGATGTCAAAGAATTTAATTATAAGGGATACTATTAATGATTGATACACACTGCCATATTATCTATGGAGTGGATGATGGGTCTAGGTCGATTGAAGAATCGATGAAGATGGTAGAAATCTACTTGGCTAATGGCTTTACAAAAACTATTGCCACAAGCCACTTCGATAGGTCTAGATATATGGTTGATCCTGACGAGATTAGAGAAAAAGCTGCCATCCTTAATGCAGAGATTGCAAAAAGAGGCATGGATTTTATCATATATCCGGGCCATGAAATCCAGGTAGAGCCTAATACTGTCAAGCTTATAAATGATGGTAGTCTAAACAAACTTGCTGATAGCAGGTATGTTCTATTGGAATTGCCCTTTATGAACAAGGCCCTATTCCTTAAGGATTTGATTTTTAATATCCAGCTGGAGGGCTTGGTACCAATCATTGCCCATGCTGAAAGATATGCCTATGTCAAGGAAAATCCTGACTATCTTCTAGATTTCATCAAGATGGGTGCTCTAATCCAGGTCAATTACTCATCGATAGTTTCAAGCCAAAGGACTACAAGGACCTTACTTGAGAGAAACATGGTCCATTTCTTAGGGACTGATGCCCACCAATCAGAGTGGAGAAGCCCAAATATCAAGGATGAAAAGAGAGAAATCATTGATATAATTGGGGAGGATAAGTTTAAAATCCTAGCAGAAATTAACCCACAAAAGATTTTGGATGATGAGTATATAGGCTCAGGATACGACCAGATTAAGGAAGCTAAAAAGAAGAAGAGATCTATATTCAATTTTTGGAGAAAGAAATGAAATTAAGAAATATAATTTTAACTCTTTTTGCCCTTGCCCTGCTTGCATCATGCAACAAAGAGGAAGAAGTATATGAGAAAAGAGATGTAAAAGTAGAGTCTGTATTTGATAATATAGAAGGCAAAGAGGAAGAAAAGCCAGCCGAAGAGGCGAAGGAAGAAAAGAAGAAAGAAGAGCCTAAGAAGGAAGAAGCTGAAAAGCCAGCTGATAATCAAGAGGCTAATCAAAATCCTCAGAATAACCAAAACCCTGCTAATAACCAAAATCCAGCAGATAATAACCAGGCCAATAAGCAAACAAAGACAGCAAATGTCCTTGCTAACCTTAGAGAAGGCCCTACAGCATACGAGGAAAACTTCATCCTATCAGTTCCAGCTGGCAGCCAAGTGGAATTTGTAGAAGAAATCTATCAAGACGGAGTAGCTTGGTCCAAGGTAAGATTTAACGGCCGTGAAGGCTTCATAAGATCAGACTTATTAAGATAAAAACAAACTTCTCAGACCCAAAAAAGTTGGGTTTGGGGAGTTTTTTTTAATTGGGGAAAGGAAGTTTTCTTCGAAAACTTTTCTTATTATAAGGTAATGGTCATATTTACCTAATGCCGATGTAGACACAGAACCCTTTATTAAAAGAACCATGAGTTCTCTCACTCCGTTCGAGAAGGGTGTGTGTGTTCGTACGGGGTTAGTCTACAGAAGCCGACGGACTTGTCTCACATAAGTTCGAGGAGGGAGGTTGCGGTCCTAACTTAGCTTAAAATATTAAAGATTGGGAATTTTTAAGAAAATTATTTATTAAAGTTTTGAATATGAATTTTTTCCTTCCTTAGTTTCGACCGAGCCTAGCGAGTGGAGAAAACTATTACGAATAATCAAATTTTTAGAAATACCATGAACGATATGTTACTCATGCGAGGGGTAGATATAGTTGTGCTTTGATTTGAATAAATTATGAGTCATTAGCAGGTCTAATAGAAATGTCTCCTAGAGCCGACGGGCTTCCAACATAGCTTGAAGCAAGGTAAGGAGAGTTTTCTGCGAAAACTTTTTGTAGATGTAAGTTGATGGTCATATTTAGCTAATGCCGATGTAGATACAGAACCCTTTATTAAAATAACCATGAGGTCCTCCAGGAGCCGGACGGGCTTGCCCTCACATCCGTTCGAGAAGGGAGATGACGCTTCGTACAGGTTTGGTTTCCTTGAGCCGACGGGCTTGCCTCGCATATGTTCGAGAAGGATAGTGGCGACAACCGAGTTTTCTTCCTTCCCTTATTTCGACCCTAGTGGGGAAATCTGTTGTTTAGGAATTATTGAAATAGGTTTATTTGATGAAATTCTAATTGACAGCACGTATAAATACGTAGTATAATAAATATGTCAGGAGGTATAAAAATGCCGATGACACAAAATGAAATGGTCAAGCTACTTAAAAAACATGGTTTTTTAAAAGTAGATGGAGGTAAAGGGAGTCATGTAAAAATGACTAAGCCCGGACTTCCAAGACCTATTATCATACCACATGGTGAACTTAAAAAGGGAACTGAGCGTGGTATTTTAAAGGATGCGGGGCTTTTATAGTCCCCATTCTTAAAAAAGAGAGGTATATTATGTTAGTTTCTTATCCTGCAATTTTTTATTATACACCAGAAGAAGGTGGTTATTATGTTTACTTTCCAGACTTAGAGGGGGCAGGTACCCAAGGTGATACCATTGAAGATGCCTTATTTATGGCGAGTGATTATCTAGGAATATTGGCAAGTGACCTTGTGGAAACAGAAGGCAGGCTTCCAAGTAAATCATCAATTAAGGATTTATCAATCAAAGATGATTTTCCTTTTAAAGATGATCCAGAGTTTGATGGCTACTATGATGAGGAAAAATCATTTGTATCAATGGTGTATGTAGACTTGAAGGACTATTTTGCAAGCCAGGAACTTGTGAAAAAAACCCTATCAATTCCTAAATGGTCGAACGATCTAGGAAATAAATTAAATATTAATTTTTCAAAGGTTTTAACTGATGCAATAGTAAGTGTTGCTAATGGTAAATAAATGTAAGGGGCTTTGTAAGTCCCTTTTTTAGTCGGCTTCAACAAGAAACTATTTTAGCTTTGAATGTAATAAATAATGATAACCGAGCTTACTTTTTCATTGTCACTTAACATTCCCACGCCTCATTACGACCTCTTCTCCTTCCCTTATTCCGACTGCTCAAATTTTAAGAAATACTTAGGACAAGATATTACTTATACGAAGAGTAAATATAGTTGAGCTTTGATTTTATAAAAAAGTGACGTCTGAACAGGTCTAATAGACATGTCTCCAGGAGCCGACGGGCTAGCCACTACTGTCGATGAAAGGGAAGGAGAAGTTTTCTGCGAAAACTATCTGTTTTATAAGGTATGGTTATATTTAGCTAATGCCGATGTAGTTACAGAACCCTATATGTACATAGCTATGAGTTCTCTCACATGCGTTCGAGAAGGGAATGGTTATTCGGACAGATATGCTTCTCATTGCGTTCGAGAAGAGAAATGGTGACTACAGAGTTTTCTCTTTTCTCTTGTTTAGACCGAGCCTAGCGAGTGGAGAAATTATTATATATTTTAATTTATAATGCGTATTTGCGGTAAAATAGCACCATTTCTATTGCGTATTTGTAGGTAAATGGCATTTATTCTATTGCGTATTTGTGGTATAATGATATAAATTATAATGCGTATTTGTAAGATGGGTGGTTTATATGTTTAAAAGAAAGATTTATAAGGACCTTCTAGATTGGAAGGATTCTTCCAAGGGTAGTACAGCTCTCTTGATTGAAGGAGCTAGGCGTGTTGGTAAATCTACTATTGCTGAAGAGTTTGCTAAGGCTGAGTATAAGTCTTATATTTTGATTGATTTTGCTTTTGCACCAGGCCACATTATTGATCTTTTTAAAGATGTTAATGATTTGGACTATTTATTTTTACAGCTGCAATTACACTATGGTGTAGATCTCCATGAGAGAGAGTCTTTGATTATTTTTGATGAGGTTCAATTTAATCCTCTTGCTCGTCAAGCCATAAAAAAGCTTGTTGCCGATGCTAGGTATGATTATATTGAAACTGGGTCACTAATTTCAATCAAGAAAAATGTTGAAGGTATTTTAATTCCTAGTGAAGAGAGGAAAATTGAGATGTTTCCTATGGACTTTGAGGAATTTTTATGGGCTACTGGTGAAGGTGTAACTAATAATATGCTTGAAAAATTTTTCACTAGCAAAAAGCCTCTTGGTGAGGATGCTAATAGGAATATGATGAGGCTTTTTAGGCTTTATATGCTTGTAGGTGGTATGCCTCAGGCTATCAAGGCTTATATTGATACTAATAATTTTAGGATGGTGGACCAAGTTAAAAGAGATATTATCAATCTTTATGAGCAGGACTTTTATAAGATTGATCCAAGTGGAAAAATATCTACACTTTTTGATTCGATACCTGCTGAATTGGCTAGGTCTTCATCTAGGTATCAAGTGTCAAGCGTTATTAAAAATTCAAGGGCTAGTGATTTGCTTGAAGAGATTTCTGAGCTTAAAGCGTCTAAAACCGTACTGATAGCCTATAATGCCAATGATCCTAGCACGGGTCTATCCAGAAATTTAAACCTTGATAAGTTTAAGATGTATTTAGCTGATACTGGGCTAATGGTTACTCTTATGTTTAAGGATAGGGATTTCACAGATAATGTCATATATAAGAAGATCCTTTCCAATAAATTGTCATCTAATTTAGGTATGCTTTATGAAAATATTGTCGGACAAACATTCGCTGCTAAAGGATATAAGCTCTTTTACCATACTTATTATGACAAGACTGCAAAGAGGACTTATGAGATAGATTATTTGATAACAGAGGCTAATAAGATTAGCCCTGTAGAGGTAAAATCTTCTAATTATAGGAAGCACACATCTTTGGATGAATTTTCCAAAAAATATTCCAAGAATATTGGAAATAAGTATGTGATCCATAATAAGGATTTTAAGAAGGAAAAGGATATATACTACCTACCATTTTATATGGCTCAATTTTTATAGGTGGCATTGGTTAGGAGAAGATTATGAGACCAAAAATTAAAATTACTTTAGTTGATAAGAAGGGGGATTGTCCTTGTCATAAGGGCTATCAGATTGGACAAACTTGGGATTTTGATACTGATAGGGGAGAGTTTTGTTCGCTTGCTATGCATACTCTCTTTCCTATGGTGGATATTCTCCGTTATGGGGGCAAGCTTCCTAAGTCTAGGGCTGGGGATGTGCGTTTTGCTTGTCCTGATGCTGATGTGATTAATATTTTTAGATTAGAGAAGATCGATGAATAATATTTTTATTTATATATTTCTAATCAATTTATTTGGATTTCTTTTATACATTCCTTATAAGTCTATGAGGTCAGGAGTTTTGAAAAGTATTTTGATCTTAATTCTCTATTTGATAGGAATTTGTGGAGGGTCCTTGGGACTTATCCTTGCTATTTTGATCTTTGATAGGAATGCAGCCAAAGATGGGCTTAGTCTGAAGGTTTTTGCCTTTGCTAGTTTTGTAATTGAGCTTGCTTTGCTCTTGATTTTTAGAAAGGATATGGGAAGTCTTTCTTTTGATTTTGTCAGATTTTTTGAGGATAGGCCATATTTATTTGTATATGTGCTAAGTATTAATCTGATAAGTTTTTTAGCCTTTGGCTTTGATAAGCATAGGGCTAATAGAGATAAGCGGAGGCTTAAAAATGGTCTTTTGCTAGGCCTATCTTTTATTGGAGGGGCTATCGGTGGCCTTATTGGTATGAAGGTTTTTAGGCACAAGACCAAGAAGGCTTATTATAAAATGGGTCTGTCTCTTATGATTTTGATGCAGGTTTTGATATTGGTTTTGTTTATGAATGTGTAATAGGTTTTGAGGTGAAGGGGTGTTTTCTTCGAAAACTTTTGTTTTCATAAGGTTATGGTTTTATTTACCTAATGCCGATGTAGTTACAAGACCCACTATGATCAGAACCATGAGTTCTCTCGCAAAGCTCGAGAAGGGAAGGGGCGCTTCGTACTGGCTTGGTCTCTATGAGCCGACGGGCTTGTCTCACATAAGTTCGAGAAAGAAAAGCGATGACGCCAAAGATTTCTTCTTTTCCCTTGTTACGTCACATTCCATTCCCTTATTCCGACCGATGTGGAGGAATCTATTACATATACTTAAATTTTAAGAAATACTTAGAACGGCATGTTACTTATACATCGAGTAAATATAGTTGTGCTTTAACTTTAATAAATAATAGGGATATAGCAATTCAAATATGTAGTTCTATGTAAGAGATTTTTTATTTATACTTGTATAAATTTTATAAATATGGTACTATAAAAGTAACATAAATAGTACTATAAATGTAACAAAAAAGAAGGGTTTTCTATGATAGAAGTAGAAATAGATAATAGAATCAAAGAATTTAGGAAGGAAATGGGTCTTTCTCAAAATGCCCTGGCAAAAATGGTCGGTCTTAAGCGCAGATCGATAATGGCTTATGAAAATAATACTATAAGCCCGACCCTGGAGACTGCCTATAAGATTTGCAAGGTTTTTGATAAAGACATCAAGGAAGTATTTATTTTTAAATAGGAGAAATTATGGGATTATTATTTAATTCAAATGAAGAAATAGAAGAAAAAGTAAAAGAAGCCTTTGGAGATGAGGGTGCCTACCTAGTAGCCTTTAAGCATAACTCAGCAGCTAAGGGCCTTATAAAATTACTCTTAAGCAAGTTATATTATGTATTTGATAGCACCAGGACCTTTATCTTACATTTTGGCCCAAAGGGAATCTATGAATCTGAAATGTCCAATTCACTAAAAAAAGACTTCCTCTTCATAGCCTGGAATGAGATAGAGGATATAAGCATAGACTATTCTTATAAAAATATCCTAAAAATTAACCACCTAGGCAAGGTCTACCAATACGAAATCCCATATAAGGGCAAGATTTTTGTAAATAATGAGAAAAATATAGAAAAGCTTCTGGATAATGATTGGTTTAGGGTTTAAAAACTTATGAAAAAGATCGAAATAATAGATTATTTCCCTGCTTATGATATAAGTTTGGCTTGGTATAAAGACCCCCTAACTGTGAAGATGGTTGATGGGGCCCAGAAAGCTTATGAGTTGGATGATCTTATTAGGATGTATACTTATTTATCTAAGCACGGGGACTTATTTTATATAGAATATGATAATAAGCTTATTGGTGATTGTGCTATTTTTGATGATAATATGGTTGCCCTTGTTCTTGATAAGGATTATAGGGGCAAGGGTCTTGGTTCTCTTGTTTTAAAAAGTTTGATTGATTATGCTAAAGATAAGGAACTTAGATATTTAAAGGCTGAGATCTATGATTTTAATGAGCCTAGTCTTAATTTATTTAGTAAATTTGGCTTTAAAGAGTGCGGAAATGAACTTTATAGGCTTGATTTATAGATAAGAAAGGCCCAAGGCATATGCTTTGGGCTTTTGTCTTACTTATTTTCTTTTTCTAGTTTGAATTCCAAGAGGACTGGGTTGTGGTCGCTATTTACGAAGCCTAGTTTTTGGCCTTCGACTTTATTTACTATGACATTTTTGCTGACTATGAAGCCATCTATTATGCATTCGTAGGAGTCATTTGGGTCGTATGGCTTGTGGTTGAGTCTTGAGGAGTTTGTGTTTTCATCAAAGACTGTTTTGAAATCATCTGACATATATTCATAAGGGAATGGTGATGGATGCCACATGTCTTCTGGTGTGTCTGTTTTGTGACCTTCTCTTAGTTCTTGGTTAAAGTCTCCACCTACTATTACGTAGTTGCCTTTTTTATATTCTTCTGCCATGAAGGCTAGGATTTGTTTGGTCTGGGCAAGCCTTCCATTTGAGCCTGATTCGTAGGCATCTAGGTGGGCATTGACAAGGACTAGCTGCTTATCAGTTCCCTCGATTGGGAGGTAGGATGCGTTGAAGCCTCTTTTTAGGTTGGCGAGCCTTACAGGCCACTTATGTGGGATTGGTTGTTGGTATCTAAAGGATGATTCGATTTGGTATTTGGAATTTGTATAGATTCCTGAATTTACCTTGCCCATTGGAGGGAAGGGAATTGGGACGAAGTTTACCTTGTAATTGTAGGCGAAGGTTGAAATACCGTCTAATTTATTGTCGAAAAATTCGACTTCATTTATGTGATAGGTTCTTTTGGAATTGCTATCCACTTCTTGGAGCAGACATAGATCTGGGTCGATTTTATTTATGGAGTCTGCTATGCCTGTTAGGGCCTTTTCTACATGGTCTTTTGATATAGGAAAGACCATGTTACCTCCATCCATAAAGAAGTCTGTATCTTTATCTAGGCCAGCATAACCTATGTTCCATGTTAGTAGCTTGTAATTGTGATCTTGTTCTAGTTTTTGGTCTTTGGTTCCGGTTACTGCTATTTCTTCTACATCTTTTGGATTATATTCTGTTATCATTAGATAAACTAAAAGAAGGATAAAGGCTAGTAAGACGATACCTACAAGACCAAGTAATATTTTTATTGTTTTTTTCATAAGCACCTCTCTTTTAAAATAAGCTTATCACTTATAAAGAATTTTGTAAATAGTTATAGCTTTAAATTAGGGTAAGATAAATAGGTAAGGAGATTGTATGAAGAAAATTTTATGGGATATAGATGGTACACTTTTAAATTTTGACCTGGCAGAAACTAGGGCGATTTTTGAGTGTTTTGATATATATGGTTTGGATAAGCCAAGTGATGAAATGATTAAGATCTATAAGCTTATAAATAAGTCATATTGGGAAAGGCTTGAAAGAGGCGAGGTAACTAGAGATCAGGTCCTTGTGGGAAGATTTGAGGATTTCTTTGCTGATTATGGTATAAATAGGTCAATAGCGGGTGATTTTAATAAGACTTATCAAGAAGAGCTTGGTAAGACCTATGTCTTTAATCCATATGGCAAGGAGATCATCGAAAAACTCCATGGCAAGTATGACCAATATGCTGTGACAAATGGATCTCTAACTGCTCAAAGAGGCAAGCTTGATGGGTCAGGACTAAATAAGATTTTTATCAAATCTTTTATTTCGGAACTTGTAGGATACGAAAAGCCTGATGAGAGGTTTTTTGACTATGTTTTTGACCATATAGGCTCGAGAAATCTTGATGATTATGTAATCATTGGTGATTCTTTAACTTCTGACATGCTTGGCGGAATCAGATCTAAGATTAAGACTGTTTGGTTTAATCCAAATGCTTTGGAAAATACATTGAATTTAGATATTGACTATGAGATAAGGTCTCTAAAAGAAGTTGATGGATTGATTGATAAAATATTTGCATAAATTGAATTTTAAAGATAAAAACTGTATAATCTGAACAGATAAGAAATGACATTAGGCCTATATCTTCATTAAGGTATAGGCACATTTGTTTAAGGAGGAATAATGGATAAGGCTGTGCCCGACCCGGATTTTAAGACAATAGGATACTAGTATAGTGGTGATTCTTTTTGCCATTATACAAATAAGAGAAATGAGGTAAAAATGGCAGAGAGAAAATATGATGTTGATAATCTTAAAAACTTACAAGAAGAAATCAACCAAATGAACCCTGTAGATATTGCTGACAAGCTTGAAATTTTGCCAGAAAAATCTGTAGCAATTTGGATTAAGCTTTTAAATAAGGATCTCTTGGCAGATGCTTTTACAGAATTAAGACCAGAAAATAAGGATAGAATCCTATCTATTTTATCAGAAGAAAATATTAAGGACCTAATCAAAGAACTAGACGAAGATGAGCTTGTAGATACCCTCCAGGAACTACCTGCAAATATTGTTCAAAAGTTAATGACAAGCCATATCGAAGATTCCAGGAGAACTATTATTAACGAGCTATTAGGATATCCAGAGGAATCTGTCGGTTCTATAATGACAGTTAACTTCCTATCTGTAAAATCTAGTGAATCTCCAGCTAAGGCTATGGAAAAGGTCATGAATTCTGACCTAGATGCTGAAAAGCTAGAGCAAATCTGGGTTACAGATGATTCTTTAGTCCTAATAGGATTTGTATTTATAGCCGATCTTATTAGAAATAAAAAATCTACTATCGAATCTATCACAGAGCCTATAACAGCTGTAGTAAGTCCAACAGACGACCAAGAGGTAGTAGCTAAGCTATCTATCAAATATGACCTAGGAGAGGTGCCAGTTACAGATTCTGAAGGAAGACTAATCGGTATCGTACCAGCAGAAGATGTTATCGACATCGTTCACGAAGAGATGCAAGAGGACTTTGCTAACGTAACAGGTATTTCTGATCAGTCAGAAACATACCTAGACGAACCAAGCAGGACCATTGCCAAAAATAGGACAACTTGGCTAGTAATTTGTTTAATTACTGCTACAATGACAGGCTTTATTATCCAAAGATATGAATCAATACTCGCCAAAGCTGTAGCCCTTACAGCCTATATACCAATGCTGATGGACTCCGGTGGAAACGCTGGAAGCCAAGCATCAACTACAATTATGACTCAATTATACAGTGGCGAGCTATCTGCTAAAGACTTCTTAAAAGTTATTTTTAAGGAAGCTAGGGTAGGAACACTTGTATCCCTAGTCCTTGTTGCTATCAACTTTATAAGGATAATAATAGTAGATAATGTAAGCCTTGCAGTAAATTTAACAGTGTCAATAACATTATTTTTGACAATAGTTCTATCAAATGTAATTGGTGGACTCTTGCCATTAATTGCTGATAAGCTAAAAATAGATCCAACCGTAATGGCTGGACCACTTATAACTACAATTGTAGATACAGGTGTACTTTTAATTTATTTTGAAGTAGCATCTCTACTTTTAGGTTTATAAATAACTACCGTATACTTATTAATGAGTATGCGGTTTTTTATTTGTATTATTGATATTTCAATATTTATGATTAGAGGCAACTTATAATAATTAAGTATTATAAATAAATATGATAAATTTATTTGACAAATAATAAAAGGGGTTATATAATATGAACTATCAAATACAAAAGCGTTGATGTGGAAGAGTAATTAGGATAGTCTTCAAGAGAGCTAGTGGTTGGTGCGAACTAGCAGGATGAAACTAACGAAAATCACCACTGAGCTTTCTTACCGAAAAGTAGGTAAGTGCGGGAGCTCCCGTTACAGAGCTATTCATTAAATGAAACTAAGTGCATCATTAGATGAAAAAGAGTGGTACCGCGGAGTGTAAAATTTTGTTTATTACCCTTCGTCTCTTTAACCAGTAGGGATAAAGAGACGGAGGTTTTTTTATTCCAAAAATAATGGAGGAAATTATGAATTTAAGAAAAAAATTTGCAGTTGGAATGTTATTAGCAGGCCTATTTTTATCAGCCTGTGGAAATGAAGGTGGAAACGAAAGCAAGAAGGCAGATGGAGCAAATAAACAAGAAGCAAGCGAAACAATAAAGCTTGGCAACTCTTCTCCTTTAACAGGTCCTTTATCAATCTATGGTCAAACTACTAATAATGGTATAAAACTTGCCATAGAAGAAGTAAATGCAAATGGCGGAATCCTAGGCAAGAAGGTTGACTGGGTAGAATATGATGATAAGGGAGAGATAACAGATGCTGTTACAAATTACAACAAACTTATGGAAGACAAGGTAGATGCAATCTTTGGTGGTGTTCCATCAAAACCAGCCTTAGCCATAGCAGAATCATCTGTTAATGATGGGGTATTATATATCACTCCAACAGCGACTCAAGCAAACATAACAGAAGGTAAGCCAAATGTATTTAGGACATGCTTTACAGATCCATTCCAAGGTGAAGTACTAGCACACTTCTCAAAGGAAAAGCTAAATGCTAAAAAGGTTGCAATCCTTCGTAATCAATCATCAGATTTCTCAATGGGAGTTGCTGATGTGTTTGAGAAAAAGGCTAAAGAATTAGGCATGGAAGTAGTGGCTGATGAATCATACGGCGATAGCGATACAGACTTTAAGGCTCAGCTTACAAATGTAAGAGGCCAAAACCCAGATGTCCTATTCATACCAGACTATTATGAAAAGGTAGCCTTAATAGCTCCTCAAGTAAAGGAAGCTGGCATAGATGCAACTCTAGTTGGTGCTGATGGTTGGGATACAGTCCTATCAGTAATGGATGAATCAAGCTTTTCATCATTAGATAATTCATACTTCTCAAATCAATTTACCCTAGAAGACCCATCTGAAGAAGTACAAACATTCTTAAAGAACTATAAAGAAAAATTTGGTGAAAACCCATCAACATTTGCAGCAGAAGGCTATGACACAGTTTACCTATATAAACAAGCTGTAGAAGCAGCAGGAACAACAGAATGGGCTAAGGTTATAGATGCCCTAAAGAAAGTAGAATTTAAAGGCGTTACAGGATCATTTACCTATGATGAAAACAACAACCCAATCAAAACTGCTAAGATGATAAGAATAGAAAATGGTGAGTACAAATTCGATAGTGATGCAGGTACTAATAAATAATTATTTGTAAAAATTTATCAAGAATAAAAAGTAAATATTAGCTTTTGCTGGAAAATAATTAATAAGAGACTGGAAAATATAGCAATCGGCGGTAGCATATAATTAAATATCCAAACAAATCTATTTTTATTAAGAAAATATTTGACAAGTAGGTTTTGGGATATATAATATGTAAATATAAATGCTAAGAAATGGAATATTATAAGATAACTTATCTTTAAAGAGAGATATTGGATGGTGTGAAATATCAAGATGGGCCTTAGAACTAGCCATGAAGCAGCGCATTGAAAGATTAGTAGGTGTAGCCGGGAACTCCCGTTACAGAGTTATTCATTATATGATCAGAGTGCATCGTTTGATGAAGAAGAGTGGTACCGCGGAGTAGGTTAAATTTATGCAAACAAACCCTTCGTCTCTTCTACCATATGGTAGGAAAGACGGAGGTTTTTTTCTACCAAAAATAATTAGGAGGAAAAAAATGAACAAGAAAATTATAACCATGATTGCTATAGCAGGAGTAATATTTACAGGATGTGGAAGCGGAGCAAATAATAAAAATGTAGCTGATGAGAATACTATAAAAATCGGCTCAACCTTCCCACTAACAGGCCAATATTCCAACTACGGAGTATCAACTGTAAATGGAATAAAGATGGCAGTTGAAGAAATAAATGCCAACGGCGGGATAGATGGTAAAAAGATTAGCTTAGAATCCTTAGACGATAAGGGAGAGTTAACAGATTCTGTTACAAGTTATAGAAAGCTTGCAGAAAGTGGAGCGGCAGCTGTAATTGGTACAAACACCTCAAGCCCTTCACAGGCTATAGCTGAGGCAAGCCAAGCTGATGGCATACCAGTTATCACCCCAACAGGTACCGAAGAATCCATAACCGTAGGAAAGCCAAATGTTTTTAGAACATGCTTTACAAACCCTTACCAAGGAGATTTATTAGCAATTTATGCAAAGGATAGCTTAAAGGCAAAGACAGCTGCAATCTTAGAAAATACTGCAAGTGATTATTCAACAGGCATAGCTGATGCCTTTGAAAAGAAGGCAGAAGAGCTTGGAATCGAAATAGTTGCCAAGGAATCTTATGGAGAAAATGATACTGACTTTAAGGCCCAACTTACAACTATAGCTGGCAAAAATCCTGATGTATTGTTATTGCCGGAATATTATGAGAAATTATCACTTATTACACCACAAGCAAGAAATGCAAATATCAATGCAGCCTTCTTGGGTGGAGATGGTTGGGATGGAATCTTAAAGACAATGGACCCATCAAGCTATGATGTAATTGAAAATTCATACTTTACCAATCACTTTAGTATAGAAGATACTGATCCAAAGGTTCAAGAATTTATAAGTAAATACAAGGAAACTTATGGAGAAGATCCTACAGCATTTTCAGCCCTAGGCTATGACACAGTTTATATTATAAAACAGGGTTTTGAAGCAGCCCAGTCTGATTCAAATGGAGATAGATGCGCTTCAATAAAGGGTTTAAATTTTAAAGGCATCACAGGTTCATTTACCTTTGATGAAAATAACAACCCTAAAAAGGCAGCATCAATTATGAAGATAGAAAAAGGGGAATACAAGTTTGATTCAATTGTAAACCCTAGATAGAAAGAGGAGAGATTAATGGATTTTATTACCCAATTATTTAACGGGCTACAACTAGGCTCTATATATGCCCTTGTAGCCCTAGGGTATACGATGGTTTATGGTATAGCCAAACTTATCAACTTCGCCCACGGCGATATCATAATGGTAGGCGGCTATACTGTATTTCTTACCATCCAATTACCTATATTTAAGGCAGGCTTGCCACTATGGCTTGCTATAGTACCTGCCATATTAGTTTGTACGATTCTTGGCGTAGTCATAGAAAGAGTAGCCTACAAGCCACTTAGGAATTCTTCAAGAATTTCCTTACTCATAACAACCATAGGTGTGTCCCTATTTTTACAAAACTTATTTGTAAAGATATTTACATCAAGTGCAAAACCTATACCTGGGCTTTTCCCTCAAAAGTCTCTAAACTTTGGAGGAGTTCACCTATCACTTGCTACGATAGTTACAATCGTATCAACAATTATCCTAACATATTTATTGAACTTATTTGTAAATAAAACAAAACATGGTAAATCAATGCTAGCTGTAAGTGAAGACTACGGTGCTGCAGAGCTTGTTGGTATAAATGTAAATAAGGTTATGACAATGACCTTTGCAATAGGATCAGCCCTTGCAGGTGTAGCTTCAGTTTTATATGTAGCAAGCTATCCACAAATCCAACCTTTTATGGGATCAATGCTTGGTATTAAGGCCTTTACAGCAGCAGTCCTAGGAGGAATCGGAAGTATACCAGGAGCTGTTATAGGCGGTTTAATCCTAGGTATAATAGAAGTTTTGACCAGAGCTTACCTATCAAGTGCTTATGCAGATGCTATAGTATTTGTAGTATTGATTGTAGTTTTACTAGTAGCTCCAAATGGTTTATTTGGCAAGCTAGAGAAAGAAAAGGTGTGATATGTCCAAGAATAGAAAGAAAACTTATCTTATCACAACAGCATTAGTAGTATTATTTTTTGTAATAATCCAAAGTCTAATTGGACTTAATGTTTTAAATAGATATTGGCAAAATATCCTTGTACTAATTTGTATAAATATAATAATGGCCACAAGTCTTAACCTAACTGTAGGTGTCTTAGGACAAATTAACCTAGGCCACGCAGGCTTTATGGCAATAGGTGCTTATTCAGCAGCTTTATTTCTTAAAAGCGGTCTAGTAGGTGGATTTTTAGGATTTATACTTTCTATTATAATAGGAGGAGTGGTTGCAGCTATATTTGGTGTTTTAATAGGACTTCCTGTTTTAAGACTTACCGGTGATTATCTAGCTATAGTAACCCTAGCCTTTGGGGAAATTATAAGAGTACTTATAGAAAACTTAGGCTTTACAGGAGGTGCCCAAGGCCTAGCTGGTATCCCAACAACTAATGATTTTGGAAAATTTTATTTTGTGGCAGCCTTCCTTGTAGCTATGATATTTACCTATGCTTCTTGCCGTCATGGTAGGGCTGTCTTATCAATAAGAGATAACGAATTAGCAGCCCAAGCTTGCGGTATCAATATCACAAAGTATAAGACCTTTGCCTTTGCCCTTTCAGCGGTATTTGCAGGTATAGCAGGTGCCCTTTACGCTCAAAGCTTTGGGGTATTGGCAGCAAATATATTTAACTACAACAAGTCATTTGACTATCTAGTAATGGTAGTATTAGGCGGTATGGGATCAATGACAGGTGCAATTTTCTCATCAATAGGTCTAACAATTCTTCCAGAAATATTAAGACCACTTGCTGAATGGAGAATGGTAATCTATGCCCTAATCCTAATAGCTGTTATGATCTACAGACCTCAAGGTCTCTTAGGAAGAAAAGAATTCTCAATAAGAAATCTACTAAAGATAGATAAGTACAAGAAAGGAGATGTAGAAGGTGAACAGTAAAGAAATAATACATGATAATGTGCTTGAAGTAAAAGACCTTAGCATTTCCTTTGGAGGACTTAAGGCAGTATCTGATGTAACTTTTAACCTAAAAAAGGGAGAGCTCTTAGGCCTAATCGGCCCTAACGGAGCTGGTAAAACCACACTTTTTAATATGTTATCAGGAGTCTATACTCCTACAAGCGGTGAGATTTTACTAGATGGGGAGATGACCAATGGCATTTCTCCAGATAAGCTTTCAAAAATGGGTGTAGCAAGGACTTTCCAAAATATAAGGCTATTTGATAACCTAACAGTCCTAGATAATGTTAAACTTGCCATGAACCAATATATGGACTATGGAGTTCTTAGCGGTATGCTAAGATTTCCTAGCTTCTGGAAGGAAGAAAATAAAGCTACAGAGACAGCTAAGGAAATCTTAAGCCTCTTTAACCTAGAAAAATATTTCAGGGCCTTTGCGGGAAGTCTTCCTTATGGGGCCCAAAGAAAGTTAGAAATAGCAAGAGCTATGGCAACAAGACCTAAGCTTCTTCTACTAGATGAGCCAGCAGCAGGTATGAATGAGTCAGAAACTCAAGATCTTATGGATTCTATAAGGGTCATAAGAGAAAAAACCGGAGTTTCAATCCTATTGATAGAGCATGATATGAACCTGGTTTTAGGCATATCAGAAAGACTTATTGTTCTAAATTATGGAGAAATCCTTGCCCAAGGTGATCCTAAAGAAGTAATCTCAAATGAAGAAGTAGTAAGGGCCTATCTTGGCAGTTAGAAAGAGGAAATATGAGTATATTAAGAGTTGAAAATTTAAGTGTATATTATGGAAATATCAGGGCTCTTAAGGGTATAAGCCTTAAAGTAGAAGAAGGCGAAGTAGTTTCCTTGATAGGAGCCAACGGTGCTGGTAAAACTACAACCCTTCAGACTATTTCAGGTCTTTTGGATGCCAAAGAGGGTGATATTTTCTTTAATGAAAAGTCAATCAAAAAGGAAAAGACCTTTCAAATCACAAGAGATGGTATAGCTCAAGTACCTGAAGGAAGACGAGTATTTGCAGGTCTTTCTGTAGAGGATAATTTAAAACTTGGAACAATAGCTGTAGATAGGTCTGATGAGGAAAATCAAAAAGAACTTAAAAAGATTTACGAGCTTTTCCCAGTTTTAGAAGAAAGAAAAAATCAAAAAGCAGGTACCCTTTCGGGTGGTGAGCAGCAAATGCTAGCTATGGGCAGGGCCCTACTTACTAACCCTAAGGTGCTACTTTTAGATGAGCCTTCAATGGGTTTATCGCCTCTATTTGTAGATAAGATATTCGATACGATTAGGATTTTAAAAGAAGAAGGCAGGACAATCCTACTTGTAGAACAAAATGCAAATCTTGCCCTAGATATAGCCGACAGGGCCTATGTCCTAGAAACAGGCAAGATTGTAAAAGAAGGTAAGGCAAGTGATCTAAAGGCAGATCCAGATGTAAAGGCAGCCTACCTAGGTATATAAAAATAAATCCCAAGACTTAAGAAATCTCCTTAAAGTCTTGGGATTTTTATTAATAGTTTTTAGCTAAATTGTAAAGGGTCTTGACATGGACACCTGTTGCTCCAGTTTCATTTATTCCTTGTGGAGCTGATAGGTAGGCAGTTCCTGCTATATCAAGGTGAACCCATGGGCAAGCTTCGATGAAGTTTTCAATAAATTGACCAGCTGTTATAGATCCAGCCATTCTTCCACCAGAGTTTTTGACATCGCCATTTTCGCTCTTGTTATAGGTCTTAAAGAATGGGTCATTTGGAAGTTGCCAAATTTTCTCATCAGAATCTTCGCTTGCTTTTTTAACCTTAGCAAAGGCGGCATCATCATTTGTAACAGCGCCTGTGTAGGTTTCACCAAGAGCCACTAGGACTGCACCTGTAAGGGTTGCAAGGTCAACTAATAGGCTTGGCTTATATTCTGTAGCTGCGTAATTTACAGCATCTGCAAGAGTAATCCTTCCCTCAGCATCTGTATTATCTACATCTATTGTCATGCCATTTCTTGCTTTGATTATGTCGCCTGGCTTGTAGGCCCTTCCTGATATTAGGTTTTCGCAAGCTGCAACAATAGCTACAACATTGACCTTAAGCTTATTTGAAGCAATTGCCTTCATTGCACCGATAACTGTACCTGATCCACCCATGTCTGAGTTCATAGTCTTCATACCAGCAGAGGTTTTAATAGAATAACCACCTGCATCATAGGTTAGACCCTTACCAACTAAGGCTAGAGGCTCATTGTCACCCTTTAGGTATTCCATAACTATAAATTTAGGCTCCTTATCAGAGCCCTTAGCTACTTCATAAAAAGCAGTAAGACCCATATCAAGAATTTCATCCTTGCCATATATTTTTACATCAACACCAAGGTCTGATAAATTATCATGGGCAGCTTGGGCTAAAGTTTCTGGGTAGATGTCATTTGACCTTAGATTCACAAGGTCTCTTGCTAAAAATTGACCTTCTAAAACATTTGAAAGCTCTTCTAGGTCAGCTTTAAATGGTGAAAGGCTTTCATCAAAGTTAATTTCAGAAAGTTTTTGACAAGCTTTTTCGCTCTTGTAGTGGTCAAACTTATATGAAGCCACCATAGAGGCTTCTACTATTGCAAGGCAAAAGTCCTTATCATCAAGGTCTGTATTATTTGCTGAAAATGAAATAGTAGAAATATCCTTATCAGCTAAAAATCTTATAAGTTTAGCGACAGCTTCTTTTAGGACATCCTTAGTAAAGTCTTCCTTTTTGCCAAGGCCTAGTAGGATTTCTCCTTCAGCTTCTACTGGCAATATTTCACCACTTTTAGCACTAAAAAAATTATGCTTATTATCTTCTTCGAAAATAAAATTGATTTTGTTTTCTTTTTTATCATTAAAATTAAAGTTCATAGATCCTCCTTGCTTTTATTTTACTAATTATAAAAATATCTTCACTATAAAAGACTTATTAATAGAAAGTGATATAATTAATTAAAGGAGCTTTTATGAAAAGTAGTGAAGATGATTATATAAAATTAAGGGACGGAACCCACATTTTTTATAAGGAATATGGCCAGGGTGAAAATCTTTTTCTCCTTCATGGTAATGACGGGGATATGACATATTTTGAATATCAGATAGGATTTCTATCTAAGTATTTTCATCTTATTTTGATAGATTTTAGAGACCATGGATTTTCTGATAATAATAAGGATAAGCTCAGTTTTGAAATTATGGCAAATGACCTAAAGGAAGTCTACCAGGCTTTGGGCCTTAAGAAGGCTCACATTTTAGGTTTTTCTGATGGGGCAAATCTTGCCCTTGTATTTCATAAGATGTATGGAGAAATGATTGATAAACTAATTCTTAATGCTCCAAATGCAAGATTTGATGGGATTACACCTTTTGCAAAGGTCCTTATGATTTTAGAAAATATAGTCTGGACTATTTTGCCATTTTTTAAAAAGAATAAAAGGGTAGCAAGACTTCTGCTAGGAGATCTTAAGCTTGAAAAGTCGGACCTTAGAGATATTGACAATCCAACTATGATTATTGTTGGGTCTAATGATTTGATAAGGTTATCTCACATAAGAGGTATTGCACAAAACATTAGAGACTGCAAGTTTTATATTATAAAAAACCAGGGCCACAGGTTAGCAAGGAAGGCCCCAGAGATTTTTAATAAGCTTGTTTTAGATTTTTTGAAAGGAGATTAGATGAAATTAATTAAAAAATACAGGAAAAAATTTATACATTTTATATTTTTGTTTCTTGTCTTGATGGCTATATATTATTTAGCCAAGACTGCTACAGGTTTTAAAACCAGCCTCATTCTTGGAATGTTTTTGCTAGTGGGTATTGTTTATGTCTTTATAAGATTTAAGGATATTTTGATTTCACTGAGAAATAATTATGGAGAACTTGCCCTAAAGCTAGCTAGAGAATACATACAAAGGATCAATTCAATTTTTATTGGATTTTATGGTCTTGGCTTTCTTTTGAGTGTTAATGTGAGTGATAATTTAAATTATTTTCCCTTTAATGAATTTTCTTTTATGACAATTGTCCTTGTTAGGGCTCTTCTTGAATTTGTACTAGGCTTTGTCTTTTTAATCCTAGCAAGATTATCCTTTGATAGGCAAAAGAAATTTTTAAATATACTTTATCCACTTTTGGCTTTCACTGGATTTTATCTAATTCTAATAGGGGATACTGTTTTTAGCTTGGTTCCTCTTTTCTTGATAGGCTTTATTTCTTATCTAACAAGAGAGACTCTAATAAAAGATGCTTTTGTATTTAGTGTAGAAGAGATAATCATAGATTCGATTTTTGCAGGCTTTTGGGCTTTTATCTACCTAAAAAATATCGCTACAGATCAGCCTCTAGAAAATTATCCTTCCCTATATAAAATTTTGATTTTTTCAATTTTGATAGGTGCTGTTTTATTATGTCTAAAAATTATTCTTCTCTATATGAAAAAGGATGTTTTAATAAGCGATGAGCCAGATATAGGAGAATTTAGGGACTTTGTTCAAAAAAATACTCCTACAAGTTCAACTACAGCAGGTCTTTGATTTTTGAAGGATAAGTATATATATTATTACACTGATGAAAATGGTGAAAAGCTTGTTGCTTTTTTATATCAAATCGTAAATAACAAAATAATTGTCATGGGTGAGCCCTTTGGTGATAGGGCATATTTGGATGAGGCTTTGTCAGATTTTATAGATAAATCATTTATCAAATCTCTAAATCCAGTCTTTTATGAAGTTGGTGAGAAATTCACCCTTAATTTACACGATTATGGATTTGATTTTATGAAATTTGGTGAAAATGCCCTTATTGACCTCAGTGAATTTTCTTTAGCAGGGAGGAAAAAATCCTCTCTTAGAAATATCCTAAATAGGTTTGAAAAAGATGGTTATAAATTTGAAATCTTAGATCCTCCTTATGATGACAAGTTTCTTAATAGGCTTGAAATAATATCCGATAAGTGGCTTAAGGGCAGGGAAGAGAAGGGATTTTCCCTAGGATTTTTTGATAGAGATTATTTAAATGAATCAAGGCTTGGTCTTGTTTATGATAAAGAAGGAGATGTGACTGCTTTTACCAACATCATGCCAAACTATGACCCGGATGTAATGACCATAGATCTTATGAGGTATGACACAGATATGAATGTCAATTCTATGATGGATTATCTATTTTTAAATCTTTTCTTAAAGGCCAAGGAAGAGGGAATGAAATATTTCAACCTAGGTATGGCACCTCTAGCCAATGTTGGTAAGTACAAGTCAGCCTATTTGAGCGAGAGGGTTGCAGCCTTTATTTATGGCCACGCTGATAGCATCTATCCTTTTAAAGGGCTTAGAAATTATAAATCAAAGTATGCGAGCTTATGGGAGCCAAGGTACACCTGTTTTGGCAAGGGTAATCTGATTCTATCATCACTACTTGCAGTCTTCCTGGCTGATAAGAAGCACAACAAGGATATATAGATGTATGTCTACCTACTTGAAATTAATTTTATAATCTATGATGCCTTTTCTCTTAAGGATAAGAGAAGGACTGTGAGGTCGATTTTAGATTACGCTAGAAAGAATTTAAATATTTCTGCAGCAGAAATTTCTGACCTAGATATACTTAATAAAGCCCACTTGGGCTTTGTGACCATTAGTAATTCCAATAAGGTCGCTAGAAAAATTATTGATGATTTGATAAATAGGATCGAATCTACTTATCCAATAGAAATTTTAGAGAAAAATATAGAAAGTTTAGCCTAGTTTTTGGGTATATTTTAAGTGAAAGAAAGACTAACTATTAAAAGTCAAGAGGTAAAATGCTAAAAATATAAGAATT